>NZ_JASKYR010001008.1:0-1694 GCF_041028215.1 Streptomyces flavofungini | reverse complement strand
GGATCCCGTTGACCACCTGCCGGCGATCCCGCACCGGACGACCCATCCGCGGTGGAGCCAGAAACGGCTCGATCACCGCCCACGACTCATCAGTCAGCTCATGACGACGCACCACGAACAGACCAACGACCACAGCACTTTGCGGACACGGCCTAGCGGGCGACCTCGGGGAGCCGCACGGTGGAGGTACCGAACTGGACCATGGCCCGGTGGTCGGTGTCGGCCGGGTCCGTGACGCCCAGGACATGCGAGGGCAGAGCGAGTCACTCGGCGACATGACGCAGGCTCCCGACATCGCTGAGATGCCGTTTGCCCAGTTCCAGGGCCGAGATGTAGGTCTTGTGGTAGCCCAGGAGCGCACCGGTCTCCATCTGGCTGGTGCCCTGGACGTGCCGGTGGTACTTCAGGATCGAAGCCAGGTCGCGTAGCGAGGACGGCCTGAGCCTCCGGTGTCGCCCAGCGCCAGGAGGCCAGCCGCGCCGACCGGCGCGTGGTCGGCCCGGAAGCAGTAGTGCAGGCGTCCACGACGAGTCACCTGCCGGGGTGGTCGTACCAGGCCGCGATCGACCGCTTGCAACCTTCGGGCATGGTCAGGCCACCGATCTCGTGCCGGTGGTAGAGCCCAATCTCCTTGTGCTCGTGGCTCAGGACCGGCATACGGTCGGGGGACAGAACCGTGCAGCCGTAGGTGACGATCAGGACCCGGCGGTCGGGGATCGGCTCGTAGATCCAGGTCCCGCCGTCGAGCAGAGGACCGGCCTTCGCCATCCAGCCGCTCTCCTCCGCCACCTCGCGCTCCAGCGCCGCACCGGGACTCCTGTCGGCTGGCGCCGACCTGTGACCTGCGGGACCGATTTCCAGCCGACCGCCCGGCAGTTCCTACTCTCGCCACGCTCGTTATGCAGGAGCAACACGCGTGCGCGGGCATCGAGGGCAACACCCTTGACGGATACCGGCCACAACGACGGCTTGTACATGTGTTGTCCCTGAGACGTGAGGGTGGGCGTGCCCTTCGGAACGTAGCACCCGTCCGCAAGGCCAAGCCAAGATTGCCACCTTTGCCCGAATGGACAATGTGTCGCTTTACGTCGCCCGCCGTTCGTCCGGACGCTAAACGTCCAGCCCGATGAAAGAGGAGTACCTCGATGCCGACCCGCTCGCTCACTCTGTTCCAGACGCACGTCACGCCCCTCACCGGCGGTGTCGGCCAGACCTCCACCGTGATGGAACTCGTGCGGAGGCCGGGGGGTCGCCACCGTCGACGGACTGGAGACCCGGGCCAGAGTTCTCGCCTTCGCACAGCAGGTGATGTCGCTCGTACCGCACCCCGACAGCGACCCGGATGCGCTGACCACTATCCGTGACACAGGCGCCTCCCGACGCCCCGGGCTGGCGGGACTGGGCACCGGAGAACTCCTCGCGCATCCCGAGCGCTCCAGCCTTCCCCGTCCCCCCGTCTGATGCTCCTGGTCTGCCAGCAACCCGCCGCTTCGGGTGGAGACGTGCTCCTGACCGACGGCCGCGCCCTGCACACCCTCCTCCTGGAACGCGCGCCCCGGGCCTTGGAGACGATGGCCCTACCTGGTACTGCCTTTTACGGCGACGGCGGCGGACACCCCTCTCAGATCTTCACCCGCCACCGAGGCGAGCGGGTCTCCATGCGCCTGCGCCAAGACGCCCTCGCCTCGTTCAGC
>NZ_JASKYR010001007.1:0-2105 GCF_041028215.1 Streptomyces flavofungini | reverse complement strand
CACGGAAGAGCCGCAGAAGCCATGACCTCCACCACCGACGCCTCCTCCTCCCACCACGGTGACCGCGAGCGCGGCGACACCCCCCGGCACGGGGACTACGGAGAGCTCCGTGCCCAGCTCGCCACCCTCACCACCGAGGCGTTCCGCCCCGAGCTGTCGGAGATCGACCGGCGCTCCACCCTGGACATCGCCCGGATCATGAACGGCGAGGACGCGACCGTCCCCGCCGCCGTGGCCGAGCAGCTCCCCGCCATCGCCGCCGCCATCGACGGCACCGCCGAGCGCATGGCAGGCGGCGGCCGACTGGTCTACGCGGGCGCGGGCACGGCAGGGCGGCTCGGCGTGCTCGACGCCTCCGAGTGCCCGCCCACCTTCAACACCGACCCGGCGGAGGTCGTCGGCCTCATCGCGGGCGGCCCCGGCGCCCTGGTCAAGTCGGTCGAGGGTGCGGAGGACAGCGAGGAGCTGGCGGCGAAGGACCTGGACGGCCTCGGCCTCACGGCGGACGACGTGGTCGTCGGCATCTCCGCCTCGGGCCGCACCCCGTACGCGATCGGCGCCGTGGAACACGCCCGCGCCCGGGGCGCCCTCACCATCGGCCTCTCCTGCAACGCGGACAGCGCCCTGGCCGCCGCCGCCGAGCACGGCATCGAGGTCGTCGTGGGCCCCGAACTCCTCACCGGATCGACCCGCCTGAAGGCGGGCACGGCCCAGAAGCTCGTCCTCAACATGATCTCGACGATCACGATGATCCGCCTCGGCAAGACGTACGGGAACCTGATGGTGGACGTCCGGGCGTCGAACGAGAAGCTGCGCGCCCGCTCCCGCCGCATCGTGGCGCTGGCGACGGGCGCCTCCGACGACGAGATCGAGGCCGCGCTCGCCGCGACGGACGGCGAGGTGAAGAACGCGATCCTCACCATCCTCGGCAAGGTCGACGCCCCCACCGCCGCCGAACTCCTCGCCGCCTCATCGGGCCACCTCCGCAAGGCCCTGGACACCTCCCGCATCCCGGACTAGGTAGTGACCGAGGCCCCGCCTCAGCCGGGAAAAGCGGCGGTGTCCACGGTCGCCGCGAACGGGGCGGGCAGCTTCAGCGGCTCACCGAACGGCACCCGTTCGGCGTGCTTGTAGGCCCCGTTCTGGGGTTCGGTGAACAGCGTGACCGTGGGCCCGTGCTCGTCGTAGCGGTCCACGAGGAGGTAGACCGGCACGGGGGCGTGCGCGTAGGCCCAGAGCTTCTTGGTGCGGTCGTCCTTGGCGTTGCTCTGCGACGTGATCTCGACGACGAACAGGGCCTCCGCCGCGTCCAGCGGGTCGTTGGTGGCGGGGTCGGCCGCGTCGACCGTCTCGCGAGGGGCGAGTACGAGATCGGGGACGTACAGCTTGTCCAAGGGCTCGATGTGGATGCCGAGAGTCTGGTAGACCTCCAGATCCTCGGGAATCACCCCATAAAGCGTCCTGTGCAGCATGGCTGCGATTCCGTTGTGATGCCTGTGCGGCGGCGGTACCAAGACAATCTGCCCTTCATCGATCTCGGCGTGCCAGCCCTCCGGCACATCCAGCTCACGCCATGCCTGGAGCAGGAGGTCCCACGAGCGGCGGTCTGGAGCCGTGTCGTGCTCGACCAGTGCTGCGGTCATAGCGGGTCCCTTCTCTTGAAGCCCTCGGCGCGTGAGCGTAGATCGACGAGCCTGCGGTCGTTGTCCGCTTCCTCCCAGCGTCCCACGAACGAGCGGCCGAGGCGGTGCCCCGATCACCGTGGCCTCGCCTGAATCCGCCGGTTCAGCTCCCGCACCCGTTCCCGCAGCACCTCCATCGTCGGCACCTGCTCCACCGAACCCGGCGGGCAGTCCCACTCCCGGCCGCCGCCGAACGGCCGGAGCTGGACGAGGCCGCCCTCGCAGCCCATCACCTGTCCCACGCTGCCGTCCCTGTGGTCCACCGCGTACGTCCCTTTCTCCGGCACCGCCGGGTCCTTCTGATCCCCGCTCACCGGGCCCCCTCAAGAACCGTCGCGAGCCGCAGCGCCGTGTCCAGGTTGCACCGCCCCAGCTCCACCAGCGGCAGCGCGCCCGCCGCCGTCATCGGGTCCACCCGCAGCG
>NZ_JASKYR010001006.1:0-2437 GCF_041028215.1 Streptomyces flavofungini | reverse complement strand
CCTCGACGGCGGGCGGGCACGCGCGGGCGTACGAGGACATCCTCACCGTCGCGCGCACCGCCGACCGCCTCGGCTTCCACGCCATCTGGACCCCCGAGCGCCACTTCCAGCAGGTCGGCCAGGTCTTCCCCAGCCCGCCCGTGCTCGGCGCCGCCCTCGCCGTCGCCACCGAGCGCATCGGCATCCGGGCGGGCAGCGTCGTCCTGCCCCTGCACCACCCGCTGAAGGTCGCCGAGGACTGGGCGGTCGTCGACAACCTCTCGCACGGCAGGGTCGGCCTCTCCGTCGCCACCGGCTGGCACTCCGCCGACTTCACCCTGGCCCCCGGCCACTACGCCGACCGCCGGGACCGCACTCTGCGCACCATCCCCGAACTGCGGCGCCTGTGGGCGGGCGAACCGGCCGAGTACCCCGACGGCACCGGACAGCCGGTGAGCGTCGTCCCGCAGCCGAGGCCCGTACAGCGCGAACTGCCGCTGTGGATCACCACCTCGGGCAACCCGGAGACGTGGGAGTCGGCCGGGCGGCTGCGCGCCGGGGTGCTCGGCGCGACCGTCGGACAGAGCAGGGACGAACTCGCCGACAAGATCGCCCGCTACCGCGCGGCCTGCGCCGCCGCCCCCGAGCAGGCGGGCACGGACGCGCACGGCCGCGTGACGCTGATGGCCCACACCTACGTGGGCGCCGACGACGCCGAGGTGCACCGCCTGGCCGCCGCGCCCCTCAAGGCCTACCTCGGCTCCTATCTGCGGCAGACCGCCGCCAACCGCGCCGCCGACGCGCGCGACGGCGCGGAGCTGACGGACGAACAGACCGCGATGCTCGCCGAGTTCGCCTACCGGCGCTATCTGAACTGGGGCAGCCTGCTCGGCTCGCCCGGCCACTGCGCCAAGATGCTCGCCGACCTGCGCGACCTGGGCGTCGACGAGGTGGCCTGCTTCATCGACTTCGGTGTCGGACGCGACGAGGTACTCACGGGGCTGCACCGCCTCGCCGAGCTGAGAGAGGCCGCACAGTGACCCCCAACCAGCCCTCGGGCCCCGCCCGGCCCTCCATGGCCGACCGCTTCAGCGCGCTCAGCGGTGAGCAGCGGGTGCGGCTGATGCGACGGCTCGTCGAGGGCGGCCGGGTCCGGGAGATCCCGGCGGTCGTGCCGCCGCGCGACGCCGGGGGCACCGTGCCGCTCAGCCCCGCCCAGCGCGACTTGTGGGTGTACGAGTCGCTGTATCCCGGCACCCCCGACCTCAACCTCTGCTGCGCCTACCACTTCGACGGGGCGCGGGGACCGGTCGACCCAGCCCATCTGGCGGCGGCGCTCACCCTCCTCCAGCGCCACCACGACATCCTGCGCACCCGGATCTCCGGCACGGCGGACGACCCGCACGTCGACTTCCCCGACGAGGGCCCCTTCGTCCTGGAGCGCGAGGACCTGCGCGGCACCGGCACCACCATCGGGGAGGCCTTCACCGCCTTCCGCCGCCGCCCCTTCGACCTGGCCGCCGAACGCCTGATCAGGGGCCGTTTCGTACAGGTCGACGACGCGCGCGCCACGCTGATGCTGAGCGTGCACCACATCATCACCGACTGGTGGTCCTTCGACGTCCTCCAGACGGAGTTCGCCGAGGCCTACCGCGCCGTCCGCGACGGCACCGAGCCGAAGCTCAGCCGCCCCGCCATCCAGTACGCCGACTTCGCCTCGTGGCAGGGCGAACTGGAGGCCGCCGGGGTCTTCGGCGCCCGCCTGGACTTCTGGCGCCGCTATCTGGCCGAGCCGCCGGGCCCGCTGACGGTGCCCGGCCACGGCAGCCCGGACGCCGGTGAGGACGGCATCGTCCAGATCCGCTTCCGCGTCGACGCCGCGACCACCCGGGCCGTGCGCGCCCTGGCCCGCGAGCGCGGCGCCTCGGTATACGTCGTCCTGATGACGGCGTTCGCGGTCCTCGCCCACCGTGTCTCCGGCGCCCGCGACCTGGTGCTCGGCACCCCGGTCGCCAACCGCTCCGCCAAGGGCCTCGAACAGGTCATCGGCTATGTGATGAACGCGGTGCCGACCCGCTGGCGCATCGCCGGCGACGACTCCTTCGCGGACGTCCTCGCCCGCTTCGGCGCCGACTTCCCCGAGCTGATGGCCAACGCCGACCTGCCGGTGGGCCGCATCGTCTCGGCCGCCGCACCCGAGCGCAGCGCGGGCCGCTCCCCGCTGTTCCAGTGGGTGTTCATGCACCTCACCGAGCAGCCGAGCGTCTCGGCCGTACGGGAGTTCGCCGAGCCCGAGCGCATCCACACCGGCGGCGAGCACGACCTCGTGGGCGTGGTGCGCGACAGCGGCGACGGCATGGACGGCAGCTTCGAGATCCGCACGGAACTCCTCTCGCCCGAGGCCGTCACCCGCTGGGCCGACAGCTACCTCGCCCTGCTCGGCCGCGTCACCGCCGAC
>NZ_JASKYR010001005.1:0-2535 GCF_041028215.1 Streptomyces flavofungini | reverse complement strand
TCCCGTGAGAGTCCCGTCCGAAGGGAGACGCCCGTGCCCATCCTCATCGCCACCGTCGTCCTGGTCGGTGTGCTGTGCACCCTCGACCTGATCCTCACCATCGGTGTCATCAAGCGCCTGCAGGAGCACACCGCGCTGCTCTCCGAGCGGGGCGGAGGCCGTATGTCGCTCGGACCCGGCGACGAGGTCGGCGGATTCTCCGCGACCTCGGTGGCGGGCGAACCGGTGCACGACGCGATGATCGAGAGCGAGACCGTCGTCGCGTTCTTCTCGCCGAGCTGCGGCCCGTGCAAGGAGAAGCTGCCCAAGTTCATCGAGTACGCACGCGGCGTGCCGCGCGGGCGCGAGCAGGTGATCGCCGTGGTCACGGCCGACACCCCCGAGGACGCGGAGGCCGCCGCGCCCGGTGTGGCGGCGCTGGCGCCCGTGGCCCGGGTGGTGACGGGGCGGGACGCCGAGGCCGTCGCGAACGCCTGCAAGGTGCGGGGCTTCCCGGTCGTCCTCAAGGTCAACCGGAGCACGGACGGCCGCCTCCTCGTCATGACCGACGAGGTCGACGTGGAGCGCCCGGCCGTCGCCACGTACTGAACACGGTGTCCGCGTAAGGGATCAAGGGAAGGATGAGCATGCCCTCTCCGCCGCGTCTGGCCCTGAGTGCCCTGCGGCTCGTGGTGCGGGCGGCGGGGCGGACGCTCCTGCTGTACGCGGTGCCCGCGCTGGCCACCGGGCTCTTCCCGGTCGTCACGGCCTGGTCGGTCAAGCTCATCGTCGACCGGCTCGCGGCCGGGGCGACCGCGCACGACCTGCTCCTCCCGGCGCTGGTGCTCGTGGCCACCGGACTCGCGACCGGGGCCCTGCCGCATCTGGCGCACTACCTGCGGACCGAAATGGACCGCAGGGTCGGCCTGTTCGCGCAGGACGAGCTGTTCAGGGCGGTGGGCCGGTTCGCCGGGCTCGAACGGTTCGAGAACCCCGGCTTCCTGGACCGGCTGCGGCTCGCCCAGCAGACCGTCGTGGCCTCACCGGCCGCCACGCAGGCCGTCGACGGGGGCCTTGGAGCGGTGCGTTCGGTGTTCACCGTGGCCGGATTCCTCGGCTCGCTGCTGGTCATCAGTCCGCCGACCATGGCACTCGTCCTGCTCGCCGCAGTGCCTTCGCTGGTCGGCGAGCTCATGCTGTCGCGCCGACGCGCGGCCACCGTCTGGGACATCGGCCCCGACGAGCGGCGCCAGTTCTTCTACATGGGTCTGCTGGCCAATGTGGAGGCGGCGAAGGAGGTACGTCTCTTCGGCACCGGCGGCTTCCTGCGGAACCGCATGATCAGCAGCAGGCGGGGCGCGGACGCGGCCCGCAGGGCCGTCGACCGCCAGGAGGCCCGGTTGCGCTGCGGCCTCGGCCTGCTGGCCGCCGTGGTGGCGGGCGCCGGACTGCTCTGGACGGTACGGGCGGCGGGTGCCGGTGGTCTCACCCCCGGTGACGTGGCCGTCTTCCTCGCCGCCGTGGCCGGGGTGCAGGCGGCCCTGGCCACGTTCGCGGGCGACCTCGCCGGGGCCCACCACGCCCTGCTGCTCTTCGGCCACTACCAGGCCGTCGTCCGCGCGGGCCCCGAGCTGCCCATGGCCGCCCAGCCGCACGCCCTGCCCCCGCTGCGGGACTGCGTCGAGCTGCGTGACGTGTGGTTCCGTTACTCGCCCCACCACCCCTGGGCGCTGCGCGGCGTCAGCCTGCGGCTGCCCGCGGGGTCGGCCATCGCCCTGGTGGGGCTCAACGGCTCGGGCAAGTCCACGCTGGTCAAGCTGTTGTGCCGGTTCTACGACCCGACCCGCGGCAGCATCCTGTGGAACGGCGTCGACCTGCGCGACGCCGACATAGCCGCCCTGCGCCGCCGCGTCAGCGCCGTCTTCCAGGACTTCATGGAGTACGACCTGACGGCCGCCGAGAGCATCGCGCAGGGCGATCTCGGCGCCCTCGACGAGCCCGGGCGGATACGGGACGCGGCGAAGAGCGCCGGAGTCCACGACGTGCTGAGCGCGCTGCCCCAGGGCTACGACACGCTGCTGTCCCGCATGTTCTTCGCCGAGCGGGACAAGGCCGACCCGGCGACCGGTGTCATGCTCTCCGGCGGCCAGAGCCAACGCCTGGCCCTGGCGCGGGCGTTCGTCCGCGACCGGCGCGACCTCATGATCCTCGACGAGCCGTCGGCGGGGCTCGACGCGGCGGCGGAGCACGAGATCCACCGGTCGCTGCGTGCCCACCGGCAGGGCAGGACGAGCCTGCTCATCTCGCACCGCCTGGGCACCTTGCGCGATGCCGACGTGATCGTCGTTCTGGAACGGGGCGAGGTCGTGGAGCAGGGCACCCACGACGACCTGATCGCCCGCCAGGGTCGGTACGCGCGCCTGTACGCGCTCCAGGCGTCCGCCTACCGGCCCTCCGACGAGCGGCCAGGACCACCCACGTACCCCTTGGCCCGCGTCAGTACAGGAGATGACGGATGAATCCGGACGACGGCCCCCGCACCCCGCCCGTCTGTGC
>NZ_JASKYR010001004.1:0-1922 GCF_041028215.1 Streptomyces flavofungini | reverse complement strand
GCCTCCGTGGTCATGGCAAGATCATGCCACGCACCACAGACAGCGCTCTCTGTTTTCTCACCGCGGCCCCAGCGGCGGGACACCCAACTCCGGGTGCCGCTCCAGAAGTCCGGGCGGCGCGGCCTGCCGCCAGGAGTCCGCCAGGATGTCCGTCAGCTCCTCCACGTCCAGCTCCGCGAGGCGCACCCGCACCCATGCCGAGCTCGCCTCGTGAGCGGCGACCCAGAACTTCTCCGGCTCGGCGAGGACCAGTTCGTCGCGCTCCACCTTCGGGCAGCGCACGGCGATGGACGTCTCGTCGTCCGGCACCGTCAGGAACATCTTCCCGGACACGCGGAACGTGGGCATGCCCCACGCGAGCTTCTCCGCCGTGTCGGGCAGGGCGAGAGCGACGCGGCGCACGTCGTCGGAGGTGACACGGGCGCGGGCTCGGGCACGGGGCCCCCGGGATCTGGCTTTCGGCATGCCGGAAACGTTAGCCAACGCCACTGACAGTGGCCCCCGGAGGCGTACACGGCCAGCGCCCTCCGGGCGGGCTCGCCCCGCTTACAGCACCCGCTCGTCCAGCCACGCCCGCAGGTCCTCCTGGACCTCGTCCCGGTTGGTCTCGTTGAGGATCTCGTGGCGGGCGTCCGGATAGCCCTTCCAGGTCAGGTCGTCCAGGCCCACGTACCGGAAGTCCTCAAGGAGTTCGTGGACCAGGGTCATCCCCTGGTTGCACGGGTCCTGCTCCCCCACGGCCACGTGGACCGGCAGATCGTCCGGTACGCGCGCGAGGTTGCGCGGATCGTTGATCTTGCGGACGGCCCGCACCCAGTCCAGGGAGAGCCCGGCGGAGAAGGCGAACCCGCAGCGCTCGTCGGCCGCGTAGGCGTCGACCTCCGCCTCGTCGCGCGAGAGCCACTCGAAGCCCGTGCGGTGCGAGTACGGGTCGTTGAACGAGGCGAAGAGGTCGGGGACGAAGGAGGAGATCGCGCTCCGGCCGCGCTCGGCGATCTCCCCCTCCAGGCGCTCGATCGCCCCCTGGGTGTCGGCGCCGGGCAGCGAGCGGAACGTACCGGAGAGGATCAGGCCCGCGAGGCCGTCCGCGTACTCCTGGGCGTAGTCCCGCGCGAGCATCGAGCCGAGGCTGTGGCCGAGGAGGAAGAACGGCAGGCCCGGGTGCAGGGTGCGTACCTGGTCGCCGATGGCCTTGAGGTCGTCGACGATCGCCCGCCAACTGTCGGCGCCGTCGCCCTCGCCCCCGTCCGCGCCCTTGGAGGTCACGCCATAGCCGCCGGTGGCCTGCGCGGTGGCGCCGTGGCCCCGGTGGTCGGAGGCGACCACGCCGTAGCCGTGGGCGGTCAGGTACCGGGCGAAGCGGTCGTAGCGCAGGGCGTGCTCGGCGGCTCCGTGGGCGATCTGTACGTAGGCGCGCGGCCTGCCGTCGGCCGGGAGCCAGGTGTACGTGGCGACGGGCACACCGTCCGCCGCGTTGAGCAGCCCGGCGGTGTGACTGGCGGCGGGCGTGTTCGCTTCGTCATCTCGATCGTGCATCGCGGCGTGCTCCCTGGGGTGCGACGGTGTTCAACGTTCCTTGCGGTGTAGCGGTGTGGCGGTGGAGCGGTGTGGCGGTAGAGCTGTGCGGCTGTGCGGCTGTGCGGCTGTGCGGCTGTGCGGCTGTGCGGCCAGTTTTGCGCGGTCGGCCTCGGGGTGGCCGACCGCCCATGTGTCGGCCCTGCGTGGTCGGCCTCCGCGCGGTCGGCCTCCGTACGTTCGACCTCCCGTCGCCCATCGCCCCGCTCCGACTCAGCCTCCCCCAACCGCGCCGCCCCATGCGGACCACTCGCCGTGCACTCGCTGCGCGGACCACTCGCCGTACAGATACATCTCCCCGCGCCCCACCTCCACCGACGCCTCCACCGACGCCTCCACCAACACCT
>NZ_JASKYR010001003.1:0-2099 GCF_041028215.1 Streptomyces flavofungini | reverse complement strand
GTCGGGGGCGCTGGCTCAGAGCCTGTCGGCCGGGCCATCACCTCCCGGGAAGTAGGCCTTGGCGGGCAGCCCCACGGTGACGCGAAGCCCGCCCTCGTCCCGAGGAGTGAGGGTGAGTGTTCCGTCGTGTGCCAGGGTGATGGTCTTGACAATCGCGAGGCCGAGACCGACGCCCGCGTGACCGGCGTGCACGCGCTCGGTGCCGCGCTGGAACGGCTCGGTCAGCGTCGACACCAGCTCCGGCGTGAGCTGCTCGCCGGTGTTCGCGACGGTGAGCAGCACCGCTCCGGGGTGGACGCTGGTGGTGACCCACACGGTGCCCCGAGCGGGCAGGTTGTGGACGATCGCGTTGTGCATGAGATTCGTGATGAGCTGGAGCAGCAGCGCGTGCGAACCGCTCATCGGGGTGATGTCGCCGGAAGTCTCGATGATGACGCCGTGCTCCTCCGCGAGGGGCAGGAGCGTCTCGGTGGCCTCGTCCGCCAGCAAGGACAGATCGAGCGGTTCCGGGGTGTAGGTCCGCTGATTGGCGCGGCTTAGCAGGAGAAGTGCTTCCGTGAGATCGATCGCCCGGGTGTTGACGGCGTGGAGGCGGTCGATGACTTCGCCCGGGTCGTGATCGGGGTCGGCGCGGGCCACCTCGAGAAGCGCCTTCGACGTCGCCAGCGGAGTGCGCAGTTCATGTGAGGCGTTGGCAGCGAATCTCTGCTGTGCGGCGACGTGTGCCTCCAGGCGGGCAAGCATGGTGTCGAAGGCGTCGGCCAGCTCGCGGAACTCGTCCTCGCGGCCGGGCAGCCGGATGCGGTGCGAGAGCGATCCGTTCGTGGCCATACGCGTGGCATCGCTTATCTGCGTCAGCGGCGCGAGCATCCGGCCCGCGAGGAACCAGCCTCCCACCAGGCCGAACAGCAGCAGGAAGACCAAGACGGTGACAGCCGCCGGAGCGAAGGTACCCAGGAGCAGTTGGCGGTTGGGGTTGTTGTGGAGCATCCGGCGGTCCCAGTCGTCGGGCACATACGACAGCAGGAACACCCACACCGCGGCGAGCAGCAGAATGCCGGCGAGCATGACGAATCCGGCGTAGCTGAGGGTGAGTTTGAGGCGAACGCTCAATCCGCGTGCTCTACTCACGCTCCCCCCTTTCAGTCGCGGTTGCGGCAGGTCCGTCAAGACCCTCGATGCGGTACCCCACGCCCGGCACCGTGGCGATGATCCACGGCTCCCCCAGCCGCTTGCGCAGCGCCGAGACAGTGATGCGGACGGCATTGGTGAACGGGTCGGCGTTCTCGTCCCAGGCGCGTTCCAGAAGTTCTTCGGCGCTGACGACACCGCCTTCGGCGGCGACGAGGACTTCGAGGACGGCGAACTGCTTCCTGGTCAGCGCCACATAGCGGCTGTCGCGGAAGACCTCTCGGCGGAACGGGTCAAGGCGAAGGCCCGCGATCTCGCGCACGGGCGGCCTGCTGTGAGCACGGCGGCGGTCGAGAGCTCTGAGCCTGAGCGCGAGCTCACGGAGTTCGAAGGGTTTGGTGAGGTAGTCGTCGGCGCCCAGCTCGAATCCGGATGCCTTGTCGTCGAGCCGGTCGGCCGCGGTGAGCATGAGGATCGGCATGCCGCTGCCGGAAGCGACGATGCGCTTGGCGACCTCGTCACCGGACGGTCCGGGGATGTCCCGGTCCAGGACCGCGATGTCGTAAGCATTGACGCTCAGCAGCTCCAGCGCCGCGCCGCCGTCACCCGCGATGTCTGCCGCGATCGCTTCCAGGCGCAGACCATCGCGGATCGCTTCTGCCAGGTAGGGCTCGTCCTCGACGATCAACACGCGCATGCTGCGATGCTACGAGCCCGCGCATATCGTCGGCATATCGAAAACCGCATACGAGCCGACAACACCTCGCCGCCTTGACTGGCGGCATGACTCGAACCGCATCACCAGCACGGACCGCGTTCCGCCGGAAGCACTGGCTCCTAGTCATCGGCATGATCGTCATCATCGCGGCGATCACCGCGGCCCTCGGCCACCGGTCTCAGACCCCTGCGGGCTCCTCGCGCTCCTCGGACTCATTAGTCACACCGTCCACGAAGCCCCCCTCGACCGC
>NZ_JASKYR010001002.1:0-2284 GCF_041028215.1 Streptomyces flavofungini | reverse complement strand
CTCCACGCGTGTGGGTGACCGGGTGTTGCGCCGGGGTGCGGCGGGGCAGGCGATGGGGAACCGGTGCGGGCCGCGGGGTCCGCACCGCCGACGCTGAGGAGTACGTATGACTGTCTTCGTCATCACCGTTCCCGGGACGTTCGTCGGCGGCGTCAGCGATGCCGTGCGCGAGGTGCTGAAGCGAGAACTGGCCACGCAGCACGGCGATCTCAGTGAGAGCGAGGGACTCGACCTGCTCACCGTGAACGAGGACGACACCTTCTCCGTGCGCCTCGAAGTCGACGCGCCGGACCGGTACGAGGCCGAACTCGGCGCGGTCAGGCTGGTGTCGACCGCCCTCGGCAAGGCGGGGATCGCGGCGGACGACTGCCCGCTGGGCCCACCCGCGGTGACCGGAATCGACAGTGATCTCTGACGGGGCAAGGCCCTAAGGTCGTCGCTCGTGACCGAAAGCGCCTCGCATCTGAAGACCACCGCCGCCGCCTACGACGACATCGCCGTCCGGTACGCCGGACTCGCCCGTGATGATCTCGACCGTCCCTCCGTGGACCGCGCGGTGCTCGCCGCGTTCACCGAGCTCGCGCGGATCTCCGGCCCCGGGCCTGTGGCCGAGCTGGGCTGCGGGCCGGGCCCCGTGACCGCGCTGCTGCACAAGTGGGGGCTCGACGTCTTCGGGATCGACCTGTCCCCGGTGATGATCGACCTCGCCAGGAAGGCCCATCCGGAGCTGCGGTTCGAGGTCGGCTCCATGGACGCGCTCGACCTGGCCGACGGGTCGCTGAGCGGCGTCGTCTCCTGGTACTCGGTGATCCACGCCCCGGCGGAGACCGTGGCCTCCTACCTCGCGGAGTTCCGCCGGGTGCTCGCGCCGGGAGGCCACCTCGTGCTCGCCTTCTTCGAGGCGGAGGGCGGTCCGCTCACCGCCTTCGACCACAAGGTGACCACGGCCTACCGGTGGCCCGTCGACGAGCTGGCCGCGCTGGCGGGCGAGGCCGGGTTCACCGAGGTCGGGCGGATGCTGCGGGAGCCGTTCGAGGGCGAGCGGTTCCGCAGGGGGCATCTGCTGATGCGGGCGGCCGCTTGACCCCTGGCCGCCCCGTGTCCAGCGGCGGTGAAGTTCGTGGGGGCCCGGCACGTGTGGTCCGGCGGTATCGGGTCAAGCGGAACGCATGGCTTCAGAGAGCAGCGCACAACCTCACGAGTTCGGCCCGCAGGCCTCGGTCGAGCGCACGGCCGCCGACGATCCGAGCGGCCTCGACCGGCGCTCCTGGTGGGCCGTGCTCCGGGGAACCGTCAAGCAGTTCCTCCGCGACGAGCTGCCCGACCGGGCGGCGGCGCTGACCTACTACGGCGTCCTGTCGCTCTTCCCCGCGCTCCTCGTCCTCGTCTCGATGCTCGGTGTCGCGGGCGAGTCGGCGACCAAGCAGGTGGTGGAGAACCTGGAGAAGCTCGCGCCCGGCGCGGCCCGCGACATCATGACGCAGTCCGTGGAGCGCCTCCAGTCCAGCAGCGGCACCGGCTCGGTCCTCGCGATCGTGGGCCTGGCCGGAGCCCTCTGGTCGGCGTCCGGCTATGTGGCGGCCTTCATCCGGACCTCGAACGCGGTCTACGAGGTGCCCGAGGGGCGGCCGGTGTGGAAGATCCTGCCGCTGCGGCTCGCGGTGACCCTCGCGCTGATGCTGCTCGCCTGCGCCAGCGCGGTCATCGTGGTCTTCACCGGCGGCATCGCCAGCCAGGTGGGCGGCGCGCTCGGCATGAGCGACGCCGCGCTGACCGTCTGGGCGGTCGTCAAGTGGCCGGTGCTGCTCGTCCTGGTCACCCTGATGGTGACCCTGCTGTTCTGGGCGGCCCCCAACGCCAAGGTGAAGGGCCTGACCTGGATCGTTCCCGGCAGCATCCTGGCGCTGCTGATCTGGATGGCGGCCTCGGCGGGCTTCGCCTTCTTCGTCGCCAACTTCGGCTCGTACAACAAGACGTACGGTGCCATCGCCGGTGTGGTGGTCTTCCTGATCTGGCTGTGGATCACCAACCTGGCGATCCTGCTCGGCCTTGAGTTCAACGCGGAGATGGTCCGCGAGCGCGTCGCCGCCTCGGGCCACGACGACGAGGGCCTGTTCGTCGAACCGCGCGACACCAAGGCGTGGGACGAGGAGGACCGGCGTGAGGCGAGCGCCGAACGATAGCCGCCGCCTCCGCACCCCGACACCCCGCACCCCGGCACCCCGTCACCCGGGCGGCTTCCCCGGCACCGAGGAGACCCTCACCGGGGTGCGGGGTGTCGGGG
>NZ_JASKYR010001001.1:0-2307 GCF_041028215.1 Streptomyces flavofungini | reverse complement strand
CTGGCAGGATCACCGCATGACCGATCAGCGGCAGGACCCCGGGAACGGCGCGGAGCGGAACGTCCCCGGAGGGGCACTTGAGGGACCGGCGGGGGCGGCGGGGGACGAGGCGGTCCGGGCGGCGTGGGAGGAACTGGTGGAGACCGCCCGCAGGACCGTGCGGGACGGCCTCGTCGTCGGCACCTCGGGCAACGTCTCCGTGCGCGTCGGCGACACGGTCCTGATCACCCCGACCGGAGTCCCCTACGACCGGCTCGGCCCCGGGGACGTGGTCGGCGTCGACCTGTCGGGGCGGCAGGTCATCGGCGGCCTCGCGCCGACCAGCGAGCTCCCCATGCACCTGGCGGTCTACGGCTCCACCGCCGCGCGGGCCGTCGTCCACACCCACGCCGTGCACGCCACGGCCGTCTCCCTGCTCGTCCCCGAGCTCCCGCCGGTCCACTATGTGACGGGCCTGCTCGGCGGCCCGGTCCGCGTCGCCCCCTACGCGCTCTACGGCACCGGGGAACTCGCCCGCGCCATGCTGCACGCCCTGCGCGACCGCACCGGATGCCTGCTCCAGAACCACGGCACGGTCACCTACGGGGACTCCCTGGCCCAGGCCTACGACCGCACCGCCCAGCTCGAATGGATGTGCCGCCTCTGGCTCACCGCCCGCTCGGTCCCCGGCCTGACGCCCTCGCTGCTGACCGAGGAGCAGCTGACGGCGGCGGCGGAGCGGCTGCGCGGATACGGGCAGCCACGGGCCTGAGCCCGGCCCCGCGGCGGCGCGGTCACCCCGGGGGACACCGCCCACTGGCCCCGAGGCCTCCGGGCCCGGACACTGGAGCGGTGCGCCCAGCCAAAGCGACGGCAGCGGCCGTCACCGCAGTCACAGCCGCCCTTGGGACGGCCGCAGCCGCGATCGCGGCCGGCCGGTTCGCGAGCGACGCCGCTCTCCGGGCCCCGGCGGGCAGACCCCTGCCGACGGAGCCCCGGCTCACCGTGCACGCCACGACCCCGGACCGGATCACACTGACCCGCGCCCTCGCGAGCCTGCGGCCCGGCACCTACGGACTGAGCGGCGACGGCGTCCACGCGATCGTCGGCCCCGTCCTGGAATCGGTGCCGCACAACGCCGACACCGTCGTGCGCCGCCTCCAGGCCGTCACCCGGGGCACCCTGCACACCGGGTCCAAGGTCCGGCTCACCCCGCAGGTCCACACCGGCGACCCGCGCACCGCGCTCGGCCTCGACTTCCAGGACGTCGTCGTCCCCGGCGAACTCGGCGGCCTGCCCGCCTGGTTCGTGCCCGGCACCCGCGACACCTGGGTCATCACCGTGCACGGCCTGGGCGCCACCCGCGAACACCCCATGGTCGTCCTCGACTTCCTGCGGCGGCTGCGGCTCCCGGTGCTCGACCTCGCCTACCGGGGCGACCCGGGCGCGCCCCGCTCCCCCGACGGCCTCGGCCACCTCGGCGAGACGGAGTGGCGCGACGTGGACGCCGCCCTCCGCTTCGCCGTGCGCAACGGCGCCCGCCACGTCGTCCTGCACGGCTGGTCCACCGGCGCCACCATGTGCCTGCACGCCGCCGCGCGCTCGGCCCTGCGCGAGTACGTCAGCGGCCTCGTCCTCGACTCGCCCGTGCTCGACTGGGAGACCACCCTGCGCGCCCTCGCCTCCGCCCGGCGCACCCCGGGGCCGCTCCTGCCGCTCGCGGTGCGCGCCGCCCAGGGGCGCACGGGACTCCGCGGCGACCGGGCCCTGGCCGCCGCGGACCCCGGCGCGCTGCGGGTGCCGACGCTCCTGGTGCACGGCCCCGACGACGTCGTCGCGCCCTGGCACCTCTCCCGGCGCCTCGCCGAGCGGCGCCCGGACCTCGTGACGCCGCACGCCGTCGACGGCGCGTCCCACGGCGCCATGTGGAACGCCGACCCGGCGGGCTACGAAGAGGCCCTGCGCCGCTTCCTCGTCCCCCTCATGTGAGGGCGTGGCGCCGGACTCCAAGAGCCTTCCTCGCCATTCCGTTTGGGTTTTCGGACGGTCAACAGGAAGACTGCTCCCGTGACGTCCCGTACCCCGCGCGACTCCAGGCTCCGACTTGTCCGCGCCCCCCACCAGAGGGCCGACCGGCGAGGAGATGCCCAGCGCGATCCAGCGCGACCACTCTCCGCCGCCCCGGGCGCGGTGAGCAACCGACGCACGCGCCGTCCCGCGCCCCGGCCGCCCGAGGGCACGCCACCCCCCTCGGAGCTGGCCCGCGGCGCCCGCGCGGGCCTCGCGGACGCCGTGCGGATCGCCCGCTGGGCCGACGCCGCGCTCCGC
>NZ_JASKYR010001000.1:0-2315 GCF_041028215.1 Streptomyces flavofungini | reverse complement strand
AGGTGACGGCGGCCCCTGCCCCCGTCACCTCGGCCACTTCCGTCACACCCGCCGCCGCCGACGCGCGCGGCACCGCGGCGGCCCCGTCCGCCCTCGCGGCGAGGCGGCTGAACATCACCATGCAGGCACAGCAGAAGGACAACTGGTGCTGGGCCGCGAGCGGCAACACCATCGCCACCTTCATGGGCCGCAACTACAGCCAGAACCAGTTCTGCAACGCCGCCTTCGGGCGCAGCCAGAACACCGAGTGCCCCAACAACCAGGCCAACCTCGCCAACGTGCAGAGCGGTCTGCGCTGGGCGGGCATCAGCCCCGGCTCGTACGTCACCGGCTGGCTCCGCTACCCGACCGTGAAGAGCGAGGTCGACGCGGGCCGCCCGATCGAGACCCGCATCCAGTGGTCCAACGGCGGCGGCCACATGCACGTGCTCTACGGCTACGACGACGCCAACAGCTTCGTCTACTGGGGCGACCCCTGGCCCTCCAGCAACCGCTACAACTGGGCGTCACACGCCTGGTACACCAACAACGACACCTTCTCCTGGACCCACTCGCTCTACCGGATCGGGGCGTGAGCGCGATGACTGGCCACCTTCCCCGCCGTCTGGTCAGGGCCGCGCTCGCCGGTTCCGCCGCCACGCTGCTGCTCGGCCTCGGGGCCCCCGCGGCCTCCGCCGACAGCGGACCCGCCGCCCCTTCCGCGGCCTCCCGCACCGCCGCCCACGAGGCCGCGGAGGCGCCGAAGACCCTGGACACGCTCTCCCGGTTCTTCGCCCGCGACGGAGCGGTCGCCAGGAGCGCGGCCGACCCCAGGGTCGAGGGCAAGGCCGTGCCCGTGTACTACCTCTCCCGTGACTTCGTCGCCGGGAAGAAGAGCGCGCCGGTCGCCCGCCTGGAGTTCCTCGCCAGCAAGGCGGTCTCGTCCGACGGCCAGAAGGCCTCCCTCTGGACGGTGAAGAGGGGCGGCTCCTGGCAGGTGGTGAACATCGCCACGGGCGACGACGAGACGCGCTACGCGCGCGTGGGCGCCGAGAAGCTCCCCGGAGGCACCGTCTTCCACGAGCCGCAGATCAACGCGTGGTACGTCCAGGGGGACGTCAAGGGCCACGCGCGCGTGCTGCCGCTCGACAAGGAGGCGATACGCGCGGTGGGCGCCAAGGGCACCTCGCTCGCCGCCTACCGTGAGCGCGTCCAGCGAGCCTACGCCGACAAGCTGCCCGGCTCTGCGTACGCGAAGTCCGGCAAGGCGGGCGGCTACGACGCACCGAAGGCGGCACACGAGCCGGAGCCGGGCGCCGTCGACGGCCCGGTCACGGTGGCCACGTCGCTGGCGGGGGCCGGCGCGCTGGCCGCCCTCGGCCTCTCCGGAGCGGCGCTCGTGCGGCGCCGCGGGGCGCGGCGGGCGAGCTGACCTGAGGGAGCCGACCCGGGGAGGCGACCCGGATCGGGGAGGCGAGCCGGGTCGGCAGACCGGGGGAAGCCCACCAGGGGGAGCGGCGGCCGGGACACCGGCCGCCGCTCCGCACGCGCGTGCCCGGTCAGTTCAGCGCGCTGCCCGCGCGCCACTGCTTCCAGCCGACGTTCCAGCCGCCGTAGCCGTTGCCCGGGTCCACCGTCTCCTTGGAGCCGACGACCCGCACGATGTCACCGGGGATCACCTCCGCGTAGAAGCGCCGCGCGGTCCCGTCGGTGGCCAGGCCTATGCAGCCGTGCGTGACGTTGCGCTCGCCCGCGGTGGCGTTCGCGTTGGGGTTCTCGTGCAGGTAGGTGCCCGACGTGGTCAGGTGCACCGCGTAGTTGTAGTAGTCCTTGTACGCCTTTCCGTAGCCGACGGTCCGGGAGTCCATGAGGACCCGGGACTGCTTGTCGAGGACGACCATCGTGCCGTTCCATGTGTCCATGCCCGGCGCCCCCGCCGTGACCTTCACCTCGCGCGTCGTGCCGTCCTTCACCACCGTCATGGTGTGGGTCCGCACATCCACGGTGGCGACGAGCGAACGGCCCACCTCGAAGGTCCGGCTGAGCGCCGACCCGGCCCGCACGGTGACCTTCGTGCCCGGCTTCCACGGCTCGCGCGGCCGGTAGTCCACGCGCTGCCCGTCGTGCAGATTGCGGTCCTTGACCCAGCTCCACGACCCCGTCACCCCGGGATCCGTCTCCACCTTCAGCCGGCGCTCGACCGCGGCCCGCTCCGCCGCACCCAGCGGCCGGTCGAAGGTCAGCGAGACCGGCATGCCGACCCCTACGGTCTGCCCGTCGGAGACATTGATCCGCGCCCCCTTCAGGGCGGCCGGGTCCGGTGCGGGCTTCTTCGT
>NZ_JASKYR010000100.1:0-15183 GCF_041028215.1 Streptomyces flavofungini | reverse complement strand
ACCGTAGGTCTGCCACGCGGTGGCCAGGGCACGGGCCCCGGAGTCGGTGAGGACGCCGATCGCGGCGTTCATCAGCGTGGCGGTGAGCGCGTAGGCGAGTGCGGACGCGGTGCCGAACAGCGCGGCGCGTGCCGTGCCCCGTGGGCGGGTCAGGGCCAGGGTGATGCAGGTGCTCGTGCCCAGGCCCACGGCCACGAGCGCGGTGGCCCAGCGCACGCCGGACACGACGTTGTCGCCCTCGACAGGAGCTGCCGCGCCCAGGCACACGGCGAGGCCCGTGGTGGTGATGAGGGAGGCGGTCCAGCCGCCCTTCGGCATCGGCGTACGGGTGAAGAGCTGGGCCAGGACCAGGGCGAGGGGCAGTTCGAGGACCAGGATGGGCTGGACGAGCGAGAGCGGCCCGAAGGCCAGGGCCAGGGCCTGTAGCGCGGCCGCCGCGACGATGACGGCGATGCCTCCCAGCCAGGCGCGGTTGCGCACCAGGTGCCGGATCAGGCGGACGCTGAAGGCGTCCTGGGTCGGCACGGTACGGGCGGCCACCCGTTGCAGCACGGTACCCGCGGCGTTGGCCAGGGCTGTCAGCACGGCGCACGCGGCGGACAGCGCGGACGCGTCCATGGCGGCTCCTCACTCCGCCCGCTCGGGCGGCCCCGAGGAGATTGACGGCGTGGGCGGGCCGTCCCGCGCCCCGTCGAGGGAGGCGACGCGCGCGGCCGACCCGACGGCCGGGCGTCGCGCCGGTGGGCCGGGAGGGGCGTCCGGTACGGGCCGCGCTGTCCACGCCCGGTGCGCGAGCAGCGCCAGCCACGCGCCCACCAGCAGCAGGTGGCACCGCTGGGCGACGCCGTGCCAGCCTCCGTGACCGATCAGGGGCCCGACCGTGCACAGCGACGAGACCAGGGCGGCCCCGGCGACGGGCATCCCCCAGCGGGCGATGAGCGGGGGATGCCCTCGCCTCCGCGCGGCCCAGACGATCAACGCCATGGAGGCGAAGAGGCAGCAGTGCACCAGAGCACTGGTGAGCGTGTGGGTGGGGTGTACGGCGCGGCAGCCGGGCCGCAACGACGGCGTGCACGTCATCGGCATCAGGACATCGGCCACGGAGCACACGCCGAGCCCGGCCAGCGCCCACCACCCGGCCCGGGCCGCGCGGTCACCGGTGGCCGCCGTCGTGGCGCCGAGCACGGCGCCCGCCACGACGAGCGTGGCGCAGACCAGTTCCAGGCCGCCGAACAGCCATCGGTACGCGCCGTCCGCCGCGTAGAGCTCGCTCACGTAGGAGTGCCGCGCGTCCAGGCCCGTCGGTACGAGGGACTCCAGGAGCCAGGCGTTGTACAGGACCGCGGCGGCCGCTAACAGCGGAGCTGCCGCCCGGAGTCGTCCGCGCGGCCCGCCCGACTGCGGTCCGTCCGTCTTGGTGCTGGTCATGGGGCCTTGATAGCGGGCTTTCGGCGCTGCGCGCCGGAGTACGCACGCGCAGTCATTCGTTCGGGGCCCGTAGGTCATGCGTCAGGGTCAAGGTGGCGCTTGACCTGCCTATATGACTGGGCGGCCCGTCAGCCGACGGGCAGTTTGACGTGGTCGCCGTACCAGGAACCCGGCGGACGCTCCCAGGACTTCAGCGGGCTCGTGAAGCCGCCCTCGGCCTTGCCGTGCAGGGCGAGCAGGGCGGCCACTCCGTCGTTCTCGCCCTTGAAGAGGCCGATGTCCTGACGTCCGTCTCCGTTGTAGTCGCCGGAGGTGACGTGGCTGTGGCGGAAGGTCCAGGTGCCCGGGGGCGCGTGCCAGGCCACCGAGGGGACTTCGAAGCCTCCCTGGCCGTTCGCCGCGAAGCGCCACAGGGAGACCGAGCCGTCCCCGTAGCCGTACAGCGCGGCCACCTCGTCGCGGCCGTCCCCGTCGAAGTCCCCGGCCGTCAGCTTGGCCTCGTGGCCCCACCAGTTGCCCGGCGGGCGGGACCAGGAGGTGTGCGGGGCGGAGAAGCCGGGCCCGTCCGCGCCCAGCAGGGTGTGGAAGGTCACCGAGCCGTCCCTGGTGCCCTTGAAGAGCAGGATGTCCTGACGTCCGTCGGCGTTGTGGTCGCCGGAGACGAAGTGGCTCTCGTCGAAGTGCCAGGTGTCCTTCGGCGCGCTCCACTGCACGGTCGGCGTGGTGAAGCCGCCCTGCGCGGTGGTCTCGAAGCGCCACAGGGAGACCGATCCGTCGGTGTAACCGCAGAACGCCGCCAGTTCGTCGCGGCCGTCGCCGTCGTAGTCCCCGGCCGTCAGTCTCGTCTGGCTGCCCCACCAGTTGGCGCCGGTGCGGGAGGCGGCGTTCCCACCCCGAGGCACGGCTCGTACAGTTGCCGCGTCGACCGGATCCAGGCGTGCTCATCGCGGCTGTCCAGCAGGAAGTTCACCCCGGGGTGACCGGTGCAGCTCCACTGCTCGATCCGCGGCCCCGAGGGCCCGCCAGGGACCGTCCGCGTCTCCACGGCCAGGCACTTGCCGCTGCGGGCGTTCACCACCAGGACCGCTCCACCGCCGACCGAGGAGGTCCGGAGCAGCCAGCGCGCGCCGGGCTGCCCGGCACAGTCGCCCTGCTGGACGGGCGCCCCGTCGGCCGAGGAGGAGTCAGCGACCTCCACGCACTTGCCGCTCCCGGCGTTGAGGATGTTGATGGGCATGTCCACGCCTCGCGGGCCGGGCACCGGGAGGCGCGGGACGGCTGCCTCGGTCACGCGCGGGACGGCTGCCGCCGTGGTCGCGGTGCCCGCCGCCGAGGCCGTGGGGGCCGCGCCCACGGCCCCTGCCAGCAGCAGGAACGACACCACGGCCGGGCACCAGCGCCGCGGACCGTTCCCCGGGAATCTCCGCCGGGCGCCCGCTTCCGGCCTTCTTCGGCGACGACCAGCACGCACGACGCCCCGCCCCCTCTGCTCCGCTCCCGCTCCGGCTGCACAGCGACGGCCGACCTTGGCACTGCCCGCTGACGCGCGGCTGACAGGCCGGTTCCGGCGGGCGGGGGCGGCGCGTCAGTGCTCGCAGAGCGAGAACTCTCGTTCGTAGAGCTGCTCGTTGTGCTCGTCGACGAAGAACTTGCGTTCCCTCATGAGTTCTTCGCGGTGGCTCTTCGCCTGCTCAAGCGTCATGGTCGAGGTCGGGGACCAGGGTTGCTGCGGTGGCACATCGGAGGTCGAGACGATCTCTTCCGACGGGTCGACCAGGAAGAACGCGAGGATCTTGCGATGCCCCGGGCGGGTGGGGTCGGCGAGGCGGAATGCGCCGACGCGGTGCTGAAGGACGTTCGGGAAGGCCAGGCAGCGGCCCGCCGGGGTCGGCGCCGATCCCAGCACCTGGTTCAGTGCGTCCTCGCTCTCCAGGCCGTACACCTCACGCACCCCGGCGTCGTCGTTCTGTTCGTACTCCGGGTCGTCGAGTGCCGTCCGGAAGCTCAGGCGGCTTTCGGTGATGTTCTCGCTGTCCCAGTAGTAGATGCCGGTCGAGACGATCCGTTCGTTCAGCATTCCCTCGACGTGCCAGGAACCGCCCGCGTAGTCGGGCCTGTCCGGTGTGAGGTGGATGGTGGCCAGCTTGACGATCACCTGGAGACGGCGGCCGCGCAGGGTGACACGGGCCGATTCCTCGGGCGGCTTCGGCGGGGTGTAGGCCGGGGCGTCGGGGATGGACGGGCGGCGGTTCTCATACCAGGCGTCCTGGGCCTCCTGCCAGGCGTGGTACGCCTCTCTGTACGCCTCCTCGTCGCTGAAGGCCGCCTTGTCGGGGTACTCCGGCTCCGTGTCGTACCACCCGTAGGGATCGGCGTCGATGCGCAAGGGGCGTGGGTGGCGAAGATCGGTGAGCACGTTCTCCAGCAGGGGGAGCATGCGCGCGAACACGTCCGGCACGACGGAGGCCAGTGCGCGGTGGGTCTCGGGATGGACGTTGTTGATGTACGAACGGAAGGCGACAGCGCCGTCCTCACTGACGTCGACGTCCGTGGGCAGCCACTGGAACTTCTCCGAGAACTCGTGCTTCGAGTAGCGGTTGGTCGGGTTGCGCCAAGCGCGCTCGGGCCCGCCGCTCACCTCGCGCACCAGGCAGAACAGCGAGGGATGCACCAGGTCCAGTACCTGACCGTTTGATCCGGGATGCCAGTCCTTCTCGGCGTCGGGGACCTCCTCCAGAACGCGGACCGCCTCGCGCAGCCGGGCCCGGAGCTTGTCGTCGACCAGGGTGTCCGACTGCCATACGCCGTCGACGGCCGACACCTCGACGCCGGTTCGCTCGTCCCGCAGCGCGGCGTAGTGCGCCAGCTCGGCGAGTACGTAGCGAACCTGCGCCTCGGTGAGCCCCTGGTCGACCGCTTCCCGCGTCCACCTGGCGACGATGTCGGCATCGGTCCTCTTGTCGAACCACCCCGGCTTCGCCCGGAGATGTGCGCTGCACCGCATCATCTCCAGTTCGCGCAGCGTTCGCGGCGATGCGACGGACATGGCTCGGGCAGCTTGGAACGGCAGCGGAAAAGCAGTCAGGCCAGGCAATTCTCTCGGTCCCCCCGGTCGGTGTGCGGTGGCCGGAAGAATACTTCAGCCCACTGACAACGCTGCGGTGACCCCTGGCGTCGCCGGACCGGCCTGGCCGAACCTGCAACCTGCCTCGCTGGACCGGCGTGTGGTCAGCAGCCGCCACAGTTGTAGTAGAGGACGTCCCAGTGGTTGCCCTCGTCGGCGTAGATGTTGCCCGAACCGGACTTGTACTGCGGCGCTCCGTCACCGCGTGGCCCGATGTAGGTGAACGTGTTCTTGACGTAGCTCGTGACGCAGGTGTTCTTGCCGAAGTCGAGCTTGTATCCGTTCCAGTGGGAGTAGGTGCCGCTGGCGTGGCCGGTCTCCGTGCCGCCCGTGATGTTCAGGGCACAGCCGCTGGCGCTCTTGAGCGTCTGGGCACCCTGCGCGGTGGCCATGTTGAGCTGGTCGAACGACGTACAGGTCGGTCTGTTGCGGTCGGAGCAGCCGCCGGAGGACGACCACGTGATGCCGGAGGCACGGAACATGGAGGTCGCGGTCGCGTGGCTGATCTTGGTGGCGGCGAAGGCGTCGGTGGCGGTGGCGAGGACGCCGAAGCCGGGTGCGATCAGGACACCGGCCGTGAGCACCAGCGTGGAGAGCGCGGAGCGAAGACGCATGTCGATTCCTTCCTGCTGTCGACCGTGCTGAGGGCGGGACGGCTGTGTTGCAGGTGGAACAAGTTGCGAGCGGAACAACAGGATGGTGCCCTGCTCGGCGCGTCGGGACCAGAGGACAAAACGGAAGGAGTGCGTGACGGCGCGTGCCGCCCGCCGCGTGGCTGTGTACAGGGGGGTTCAGCCGCGCAGCCGCAGCGCCGCCATCCAGATGTCGGGGTGTTCGGTAGGCAGCGTCTCCGGTGTGCGGCGCGGGCGCGGCTCGCGGCGCGGAGAAAGAGCGCGGGCAAGGCGGAAGGTGCGCTGGTGCCGGGTGCGTGGGCTCCTGCTGATGCTCATGGTGAAGTCCTCTGGCCTGGTGTCCTGGTGGCCTGGTGGGGGTCTGAAGGGAGGGATGCGGATACCGGCGTCAGAAGGCCGGGAACGCGCCGCCGGAGACGTGGAACGGCTCGCGTGCGCCGCGGAAGGCCACCGAGGCCGCGGCCACCGCCCCGGGACGCAGCTCCTGAACGCGGCCCGCGTCGGCGAGCGCCGCCAGGGTGGGGCCGCCGAGGTAGACGGAGCCGAGTTCGGTGGCCGACAGGCCCAGGTCGGGGCGGTCGCCGTGGACGCGCTCGCAGGTCACGGATTCGCGGCCGTCCGTCCGGAGCCGGTAGCGGCCGGTGTTCCAGGGGCAGACGTCGTCGTGGACGTCGAGGACGATGTCCAGGGCGGTGGCGTAGCGGCGGGCCGTCAGAGCCCGGTCCACGTCCACGAGGCGGACCCAGAGATTGTCGGCGACCGTGGTGCGCGCGGGGCGGGGATCGACCAGGAGGTGGGCGAGCGGCTCGTCGATCGCCGCGTCGTAGGTGAGGCGACTGTGGGCGTCGAGGCTGAGCACGAAGTTCCACAGGGCGGCGTACGAGGTGGGGGTGAGGGCGGCCAGTTCGATGAGCCGGACCGTCTCGCCCTGGGAGCGGTAGAGCGCGTAGCCGCTCGGCGTGCCGTCGGGTTCGGTGTGCACCGCGAAGCGCAGAGCGGTTGCGCCGTCACGGACGTGGCCGGGTTCGTCGTAGAGGCGGGCGTTCCAGTACTTCTCGGTGCGGTCGACCCAGCCGACCGTCCGCTGTCGGGCCTGGTCGTGGACCTTCTCGAACAGCGGGCGTGCCGTGCCGGGGGTGAGGAGGCGGATGGTGCCGGAGCCGAGGTGGGTCTCCGGGCGCAGGCGCATGGCCCGCTTGTCCGCGTCGACGACCGCCAGGTGGCTGGCAACGCCGAAGCCGTAGCGGCCGTAGATGGTGGCCTCGGCGGCGTTGAGTGCGGCGATCGGCTCGCCGCCCGACGCGTGCAGCTCGGTCAGTTGCCTGCGCACCATCGAGGTGAGGATGCCGCGGCGCCGGTGGGTGGGCAGGACCGCCACCAGCGTGATGCCCGCGACGGGGACGAAGGCGCCCGGGACCGTCAGCGTGCGGCCGTAGACGGAGAGGCCGCCGACGATGTCCGGGCCGTCGTACGCGGCGAGCGTGCGCTCCGGTTCGAAGGTGTGGGCGGCGTTGCGCAGGGCGCCCTCCCGCCAGTCCTGGCCGTAGGTCGTCGTGACCATGGTCGCCCAGGCGTCGAACTCATGGGCCGCGATGGTGCGCAGGGGGTGTCGGGTGCCGTCGCTTGTCGTCATGCGTCCACCGTCGCCGGGTAAACACCCCGGCCGCATCGGGTGACCCAGGTATTTACGGGGTGCGTTTATGCTGCTCGGCATGGTGGGGGTCGGGGTGGATCGTGTGGTCAGTCCGGTGTGCGTCGGCCGGGGTGAGGCCCTGGAGATGCTGGCGGGCGCGCTGCGCACGGCGGTCGGGCACGGGCCCGCCGTGGTGCTGGTCGCCGGTGAGGCGGGGATCGGCAAGTCCCGGCTGCTCGCCGAGTTCGCGCGGACGCTCGACGGGTCGGTTCCCGTCATCGAAGGGGCCTGTACGGAGTTCGCGAGCGCGGGTGGAGACGGCTTCGCGTACGCGCCGTTCGTGGCGGTGCTGCGGCGGCTGATCAGGGGCGGAGCCGTCACCTCTGGCGGCCGCGCCTTCCGGGAGCTGGCGCGCTGGTTTCCCGAGCTGGGTGAGCCGAGCGCGGCGGACACCGGGAAGCACCGGCTGTACGAGGACGTGCTCGCGCTCATCGAGGAGAGCGCCGCCACGCGACCCCTGGTCGTGGTGGTCGAGGACGTGCACTGGGCGGACGCGGCCTCCCGCGAACTGCTGGCCTTCCTCGCCCGCAACCTGACGCGGCCCGGCATCCTGCTTATCGCCACCTATCGGCCGGACGCCACCCGGCTCGGCCGCCTGGGACCGCTGCTCGCCGAACTGGTCCGCGGGCCGCGCACCACCACCCTGCGCCTGCCCCGACTTGGCCGGGAGGACGTCGGGCGCCAGCTCGCGGCGATCCTGGGCACCGCGCCGGACGACCGCGGCATCGAGCACGTGTTCCGGCGCAGCGAGGGCAATCCGCTCTTCGTCGAGGCGCTCGCCCACGCGGACGAACGCACCCCGGACAGCCTGCGCGAGCTGCTCCTGCAAGGCCCGCGCGCCCTGCCCGCACCGGCCCGCCGCCTGCTCGGCCTGGCCTCGGCCGCAGGCGGCCGGATCGCCCACCGCCTTTTCGAGGAGCTGGCCGAGGAGAGCGGTGACCGCCTGGACGCCCTCGTCCGGCTCCTGGTCGACCACGGACTGCTGGTCCCCGACGGTGACGGTTACACCTTCCGGCACGCACTCATCCGCCACGCCGTGTACGAGGATCTGCTGCCCGGCGAGCGTGCCCGGCTGCATGCCCGCTACGCCGCAGCGCTGAGCGACGGTGACGCCTATGCCGAACTGGCCGCGCACGCCGCCGAGGCGGGAGATCACGCGTCCGCCCTCGCCGCCGCCTACCGGGCCGCGGGCCAGGCCCGCCGCTCCTACGCCCACGCCGACCAGGTCCATCTCCTTGAGCAGGTGCTCGACCTGTGGGACCGCGCGCCCGGGGTGGGTCCGGAGCTGGGCGTCGACCTGGCCGGCGTCCGTACCGAGGCGGCCGAGGCCTGCATGTTCAGCGGCGACTACGCACGCGGCGTCGAGCACGCAAGCGCCGGTCTCGACGTCGTGGACGAGCGCCGCTTCCCGGAGCGCGTCGCACTGCTCCTGGAACACCGCGGCAGACTGCTGCACCGCCTGAACATCATCGGCACCCCCGACTTCGAGCGAGCCCTGCGCCTGCTGCCGGACGACCCCGACCACACCCAGCGCGGCAGGCTGCTCGGGATTCTGGCCATGGGTCTGCTCCCGGGCTCCGACAGGGCGCGCCAGGCGTTCGCCGCGGCGCTGTGCAGCGGGCGGCGCACCGGCGACGCCACCGTCACCGTGCGCGGCCTGCTCGGCCGTGGCGCCCTCCACCGCGACCTCGACGCCCTCACCGAGGCGAGCGCCCTCGCCGCACACCTGGAGAGCCAGGACCTCCTGCTGACGGTTCCGATGTACGAGGCCACGCTGCACATGCGCGGCGGCGAGCACCGGCGCGCGATCGACACCGCTCTCGCCGGGGCCGAGCGAGCCCGTCGTTTCGGGTTCGGCCTCAGCAGGGGCGCCGATCTGACCTGCTACGCGGTACGCGCACTGATCCTGACCGGCGCCTGGGACCGGGCGGCCGCTCTGCTCGACGAAACGCTGACGGCGAGCCTGCCACCCGTACAGGAGCAGGTCCTCCGCTCACTCTGCGGGCAACTGGCCCTGCTGCGCGGCGATGTGCGGGCCGCGCAGTCCGCGCTCGCCGAGACCGCCGACTCCCCGCACGACGCCCACATGTTCCACCAGTACCAGTGGCAGCCTCTGCTGGCGCTCGCCCAGGGCGATGCCGAACGCGCCGACCGGCTGCTCGGACGCGCCCTCGCCGATCCGGGGCTCGCCGGACTCCACGGCATCGACTCCCGCCCCGTACTGGTCGCGGGCGCCCTGGTGCAGCGGGCCCGCGGCGCCTCGCACGGCGCGGCGGTCGCGGCCAGGCGGGCGGAACTGCGCGACCTGGACGCCGTCTTCGGGCTCGGCGAGGACGGGACGTACGAGCGGGCGCTGCGCACGTATCTGTACGCCCTGCTCGACGACACCGGCTGGGAGGGCGCGATCGGCGCGTGGCGGGAGCTCGGCCAGCCCTATGAACTGGCGCACAGCCTGCTGTACGGCGGGCAGGCCGCGCTGACCGCCGGACCGCGACAGCGGCCGTGCCCTGCTCGAAGAGGCCGGAAACCTGGCCGCCTCCCTCGGCGCGGCGCCCCTGTCCCGGCAGATCGCCCTGTCCGCCGGGCCCGCCACGGACGCGGGCGGCCACCGACTCACCCCGCGCGAACACGATGTGCTCGCCCTGATCGCCGAGGGCCTGAGCAACCGCCGCATCGCCGAACGCCTGCACATCTCCCCCAGTACGGCGGGCGTCCACGTCTCCCACATCCTGACCAAACTCGGCGCCACGACCCGTACGGAAGCCGCGGCCATCGCCCACCGGAACGGGCTCGCCCGGTAGGGCCAACGGGCACACCGGTAGGCCAACGGACACGCCCGGTAGGGCCATCCGCGCGCTGCCGCCTTGCTGGCCGGGGTTGGCGCGCGCTCCCTATCGGGCCGCCGTCGCGAGGTGCCCCTCGATGAGGTCGCGCAGCTGGGAACGGGCGGTGATGCCCAGCTTGGGGAAGCTGCGATAAAGGTGCGAGCCGACCGTGCGCGGCGACAGGAAGAGCTTCTCGCCGATCTCACGGTTGGTCAGTCCGTGGGCGGCGAGGCGGATGATCTGCCGTTGTTGCGGGGAGAGTCCGGCGAGCGCGTCGGGGGCGGCGGCCGTGGCATCCAGTCCGGCGGCGCGCGCTTCGGTACGGGCACGCTCGATCCACGGGCGTGCGCTCAGCCTGCGGAAGACCTCAAGGGCCTCGGTCAGCGGCTGCCGCGCCTCAGCGATACGGCGACGGCGCCGCAGCCACTCGGCGAGGTCGAGCAGGGTCTGTGCACGCTCGAAGGGCCAGTACTCCAGTGCCGGGTCCGCCAGAGCCGCCCGGAAGTGCGCTTCGGCGTCCTCGGGGGCCGCCAGCAGGCCACGGGCGCGGCTGATGAGCGCGCGCAGTCGCGGAGAGGCGTCGTCGGCCAGTTCGGACGCCGAGCGCCCGACGATCGCGAGGGCCTCCTCGGTGCGGCCGGAGCGTACGGCGGCGGCCGCCAGGTCAGCGAGGGCCGGATAGGAGGCGTGATAGTGCACGGGCGCGCCGTCCGCCGTGAAGACCATGCGGAGGTGGTGGTACGCGCGCTCGTAGGCACCTTCCGCGACCGCCGCGGCACCGAGCGCACGGCGGGCGTAGACGGCGACCGAACGGCTCTCCAGCGGATCGATGAGGGTGAGCGCCTCCTCGGCGCGGGCGCGGGCCGATGAGGCATCGCCCTGCAAGGCGAGCACGGTGGCGTCCACCGCGACCGCGCAGGCGACGGCGTGATCCAGGCCGGTCGCACGGCCGACCGCGATGGTGCGGGCGCAGGCCTCGCGGGCCCGTTCCCACCTGCCTCGCTCGACATAGGCCCAGGCGACCGCGCCGCCAAGACCCTCGGGCAGCGCTCCCTGCATCTCCCAGCGGTCGAAGGCACGGTCGAAGGCACGGACGGCCTGCGGGGTCTCGTCCAGCAGCCACGCCATGATCCCGGCGGAGAGGAGCCGCTCCGGCCGGGCCTCCGCCTCGGCCATCAGGCGGGTCAACGCGCGCAGGTGGCGGGCACGGTCGTCGAAGGGGTCCGCGACGGTGTGCGCCCAGGTGCGCGGGTCCGCGTGGGCGGCGGCTGTGTCGGCCGCTGTGTCTGTGCCCGAGTCTGTGCCTGCGCCTGTGCCTCTGTCCGCGTTCGCGTTCACGTTCACGGGGAGGCGTCGCAGGAGGTCCTGGACGCGGTGACGATGGATGTCCTCCCCCGAGTAGAAGCGGACCACTGCGGCGCCCGCCACGAGGTCGAGGGCCGTGGTGGGCCGGGAGACCAGCAACTCCTCGGCCGCGTCGGACAGCCGGTCGAAGACCACGGCGTGCCGCACGGTCAGGACCGCCAGCCGTCCCGCCTGCACGGCGGCGGAGGCCAGCAGGGCCGTGTCGGCCGTACGCGCGCGTGCCCTGGCGACCAGTTCCTCCACCCAGGCGATGTCGCCGGTGAACACGGCCGCGGCGGCGGCATCGACCAGCAACCGGGCGCTCTCCTCACGCCGGGGTGCGAGTTCGGCGGCGCGCTGGAGCGTGCGGGCCGCCGCCGCGTGGCCGCCGCGCCGCCTGGCCCGGTCGGCGGTGCGCTCAAGCTCGGCGGCGACGTCCGCGTCCGGGTGCGGGCAGGCGGCGGCACGGTGCCAGGCACGCCGGTCGGGCTCGTCCCGCAGCAGCTCGGCGAGCGCGAGGTGTGCCTCGCGCCGGGCGCTGGTGGAGGCGGCGTGGTAGACGGCGGACCGCATCAGCGGGTGGCGGAAGCGGACGTCACCACCACCGCTCAGCCGGATCAGCCCGGCCGTCGCCGCCGACTGCCAGGCCGGGTCGTCGGCGGGCGGCAGCCCCGCCGAGACGGTGCGGCCGGAGTCCGCGCTGTCCATGGCGGCCAGGAGCAGCAGCGCCCGCGCGGTGGGGGCGGGAAGGCTGTCCAGACGGGCGGCGAACACCCGCTTCAGGTGCTCGGCGAGCGGAAGCGGACCCGTGGGCGGTGCCTCTACGGATGACGACCCCGCCGACGGGGCTCCCGTGGCCGTGACGTGCGCGGAGGCCGCGCGCGCCAGTTCCACCAGTGCCAGCGGGTTGCCGCCCGCCTGATCGAGGACGCGCGTTCGCATGCGACCCGTGGGGCTCTTCGGCTGCCGGTCGAGGAGGTCACCGGCCGCGGTGTCGTCGAGCGGTCCCAGGGTGAGTGTGGGGGTGAGTGTGGGGGCGGAACGGCCGAAGCCCGGGAGGTGCGCGCCGTCGCGAGCGCCGATCAGCAGGGTCACCGGTTCGTCGTCCAGCCGTCGGGCGGCGAAGGACAGTGCGTCCAGGGAAGCGCGGTCGATCCATTGCGCGTCGTCCAGCACGACGCACACCGGTTGGTGCTCGCCCAAGGCCGACAGCAGACTCAGGACGGCGACCCCGAGCAGCATGGGGTCGGGGTCGGTCGTGGCAGGTCCCTCGCCGAAGGCGGACCGGATCGCGGCACGTTGCCTGCCCGTCAGCGCGTCCAGCGCCTCAGGCACCGGCCGCAGCAACTGATGCAGTGCCGAGAACGCAAGACGCGACTCCGACTCGCTGCCCTCCGCACGCAGTACGCGGGCACCGGCGGCTTCGGCCCGGCGCACCGCTTGCTCAAGGAGCGCGCTCTTACCCGTGCCCATATCGCCGGTCAGTATCAGGACCGGTTCGGTCGACTCCGCGTCCACCGTCTGGAAGAGGCGGGTCAATTCGGCGTCCCGGCCGACGATCGCCTCCTCCGCGAGGCCTGCTCCCGGACCCGAGTCCGGACCCGGCCCCGGGGCCGCTCCGCGGTCACCTGTACGTACGTCCACGGAGTCTCCCGGATCTGCGCCGTTCGGTCGGAGCCGCTCTGTCCTGACCAGCCAGGTTACAAGCGGCTGAGGGAGGTGCTTGAGCCGAGTACGCCTCGTACGCGCGTGTGCAGTCATGTGACGGATACCGGGTGCGTAGGGGCCGCTCCTACGGTTCGAGGAAAGCGGCTTCCGCACTCGCACTTTCGTAAGGACGTCTCATGGCACACCTGGAAGACCCGGCACACATCACGCTGGGCGAGGTTTCCGTCACCCGGGTCTGGGAGTACTTCGGTTCCGTCGACATGACGCCCGACACCTTCTTCCCGCAGAGCCCGAAGGACGTGTGGGACGAGGGGGCGGACTGGCTTGCCCCGCATTTCCTGGACGCTGAGACCAACATCGTGCGTTCCGCGATCCAGACCTGGCTGCTGCGCAGCGAAGGCAAGACCATTCTCGTCGACACCGGGGTGGGCAACGGCAAGGACCGCCCGTACGCACCCGTCTGGAACCGTCTCGAAACAGGCTTCCTGGCCAACCTCGCGCGCGCAGGTGTCGCGCCCGAGGACGTGGACATCGTGATCAACACGCATCTCCACGTCGATCACGTCGGCTGGAACACCTACCTGGACGGCCGACAGTGGGTGCCCACGTTCCCCCGTGCCACCTACCTGATGCCCAAGGACGACTTCGACTTCTGGAATCCCGAGAACGGGCACAAGCCGCTGCTCGGCCGCGGCAATCAGAACGTCTTCGAGGACAGCGTGGCCCCGGTGCACCAGGCCGGTCAGACCCTGCTGTGGGAAGACAGCCACCGGATCGACGCCGGGCTCCGCCTTGACGCGGCTCCCGGACACACCCCTGGCTCCTCCGTACTGACGCTCACCTCGGGCTCGGACCGCGCGGTCTTCGTCGGCGACATGCTGCACAGCCCGGTGCAGATCCTGGAGCCCGACTGCAACAGCTGCTTCTGCGAGGACCCCGCGGGCGCCCGCGCCACCCGCCGCAAGGTGCTGGGCTGGGCGGCCGACAACAACGCGCTCGTGATCCCCGCGCATCTGGGCGGTCCCGGCGCCGCCGAGGTGGAGCGCGCGGGAGGGAAGTTCGCCATCAAGGGCTGGGCCCCCTTCGCCCCGTACACCGAGCGGTCCTGAGACCGGACCGCCCAACCCGGGACCGGACCTGCGGAGAGACACCAGAGATGACTGACCACCACCCCCAGCCCGTCGTGACCACGGCGCAGGGAGCCGTCCGCGGCCTGCGCCGGGGCGACACCACCGCATTCCTGAACATCCCCTACGCCGCACCACCCCTCGGTGCCGCCCGGTTCGCGCCACCACAGCCGCACGAGCCCTGGGASGGAGTGCGGGACGCCACCGTGCCGGGACCCAACGCGCCACAGGCGGAACGCCGACTCGGCAGCGTGGACATGGCCCCCTASTTCGGCACCGGCTGGAGCCGCGGCGAGGACTACCTCACCGCCAGCGTCTGGGCACCGGCCGCGGGGAGCGCCCTGCCGGTGATGGTGTTCGTCCACGGCGGCGGGTTCGTCGCCGGATCGACGCGGTCCGCGCTGTACGACGGCTCCGCCTTCGCCCGCGACGGCGTCGTCCTCGTCACCGTCAACTACCGGCTCGGCATCGCGGGGTTCCTCGACCTCCCCGGCGCTCCCGCCAACCGCGGGCTGCTCGACGTCGTCGCCGCGCTGCGCTGGGTACGGGAGAACATCGCCGCGTTCGGCGGTGACCCGCACCATGTCACCCTCTTCGGCCAGTCGGCGGGGGCGACCGTCGTCGGCGGCGTGCTCGCCTCGCCCGAAGCGGCGGGCCTCTTCCGGCGGGCGATCGTCCAGAGCGGGAGCGGCCTGGGGGCGTTCACGACCGAGCAGGCCGCGCGGGTCACCCGAGCGGCAGCCACCGCCCTGGGCGTCGAGCCCCATGCCGACGCCTTCGCCGACCTCTCCGACGGCCGCCTGGTCGAGGCGGCGTCCCAGCTCGCGGGCATCGACCTGCGGACCGGGACGCACCACGACCCGCTGCTCGGACTCAGCGCCTTCAGCCTGGTCCGCGACACCCAGCCCGCCGAGGCCGTCACCGCCGGTCTCGGCGCCGACGTCGACCTGCTCATCGGAACCAACACCGAGGAGGGACACCTCTATCTGGTCCCGGTGGGCAGGTACGCCACCTCAAGCACCCGGGACGTCGAGGACGCGGCGGCGCGCTCGCACCCCGATCCGGCCCGGCTCATCGCGACGTACCGGGCGACACGTCCCGAGGCGTCCTCCGCCGAGCTGCGCTCCGCCATCATGGGCGACGCCCTGTTCGGCGCGGGCACCTGGGCTTTGGCCGACGCCCACGCGACCCACCCCGCGTCCGCCACCTACCGTTACGAGTTCGCCTGGCGCTCCCACGCCCTGGACGGAGAGCTCGGAGCCACCCACACGGTCGAGCTCCCGTTCGTCTTCGACGTCGCCCACCTCCCCCGACTGCACGGACCGACCGCCCTGCTGGGCCC
>NZ_JASKYR010000010.1:0-39307 GCF_041028215.1 Streptomyces flavofungini | reverse complement strand
ATCCGAAGCAGCGTCAACGGCCTCGACAGCCAGTTGAAAGCGCGAGCCGAGCAGGCACCACCGAGCCCGCCGCCCGCACCAGAGCCCGCCCCGACACCTACCCCGGAGCCCGTCGAGGACGCCGACAGCGAGCGCGTCGTGACGTTCACCGAACCCGTCGGCTATGACCCCGACGTGCCAGACAGTGAGATCCTCACAGCCGCGGCCGGCGTCGCCCACGCCACCCTCGAAGCCCACCGCGACACGTGGGCCTTCCTCGTACAAACCGCAGGCAACGCGGAACACTTCCACATCCCCGGCGCCGTCAACGACGAGGACGGCTTCGTCGAAGTCCGCCTCTCCGGCCCCAGCCTCGTCGCCGCAATCATCAGCCTCGCCCACGTCACCCGCGACACCGACAGCCCCGTCACCCGCGCCATCGCCGGACACATCCAAAACAAGATCACCCGGGCAGTGCAGGCCATCATCGACCACCCCCGCACCAACGGCACCGGCACACCCGTCCGCATCACCATCGACGACCAAGCCCAAGCAGACGAACCCCAGGATGGCGAGCAGCCGACAGTCGGCAACTAGACAGCGCAATGCCCCCGACCAGGCGGCCGGGGGCATCGTCGCGTGCGGTCAGGCGGCGGAGCGGCGGCCGGGCGTCCTGTCGGCGACGATGAAGCGGCCCTGCCTACCACTCCTCAGCGGCCCGCCCTCTCTGGTGAGGGTGTACATCGCGTGCCGTGCTGACGTTCGCGAAGTGCCGCACGCTCGTGCCGCGCTGCCAACTCCGATCTCCCAGCCCGGCTGGGATGCGGACACCTGATCCAACACCCAGGCGACCACGCGCGCTCGCTCCTCGGAGTCGTCATACTCCACGGCCTCGGCCGCCTTCTTGTTCGCCTTGTCGAAGAGGGGCCTCTCGCGTGCGGTGAGCTGCTTCTCCGCTGCCTTGGCGGCATCGCGGTCCGCGTACCACTCGACCGTCTTCCCGGCGACGAGATGCCACCAGGTTTGACTGTCCGAGTGCTGCTTCCACCGGTGTTCGGGGAAACGGGCGATGCCCAGGTAGAGCAGTCGGCCAGTGACGTCGTGGAGGCGGTAAAGCGCCGTTCGCTCAGTCACTCACGCCTCCCTCAACAATGCCCCGTCGAGGTACTCCTGTACCGGCTCGAACAGCCCATAGGGCACGTACTCGCTGATCTCCGAGTGAGCGACCCAGGCGACTGCGTCGAGTTCCTCGTCGTCGGCCACGTGAGCTTCGCCGGAGATGGGGGAGCAGGCCGTGTACGACATGAAGCGGCCTGACTTCGGGTGCACGCGGTCGCCGATCAGCTTGACGGCCTCGACGGTCAGGCCCGTCTCCTCCAGCGTCTCCCGCACAGCCGCCTGCTCCGGGGTCTCGCCGTCCTCGACAGCCCCGGCGGGAAACTGCCAGGAAAGCTCGCCCTCCTTCACAGCACGGCGCACCATCAACACGCGTCCGTCCTGGACAATGATCGCGGCGGAGATGCCGGGCTTGTCGTTGGTCTCGCTCATACGGTCGCCTCCAGGGCGTTCAAGATTGGCGGGTAGATGCGGTCAGTCGGGATGTAGCGGGCGAGGTCCCGTATGGGAGCCCAGGCCACGGCTGCGTTCTCGGATTCGTCCCCGTTGATCGCCTCGCCGTGCAGCCAGTCACAGACGTAGTAGTCGCAGAATGCCCTGGTCACAGGGTGCAAGCGTTCGCCCAAGTGTTCGCGGACCGCGCAGTGGACGCCGGTCTCGTCGAGTGTCTCGCGAACCGCGACCTTAGCCGGAGACCCTCCCGGCTTCACGATGCCAGCGGGGAACTGCCAGGAGATGTCATCCCCGTCCTGCCTGCACACCAGGAGCACCTCGTCGCCGCGTCGGACCACAGCGATCGCGACGCGCAGCGCCTGTGCCTGCATCTGCTCGACGTGAGCACGCGTGTAGTGGACGAACCGCCTTCGCACCGCATCACCTGCCTTCTCGTAAGCCGTAGTCAAGATCCTTCGCGTCTCCAGCCGTGGGACCATGTCCGGCGACTGGTGCCAGGAGGCGACGCTGCGCACCGAGACGCCGAGGCGCGCCGCGAACTCTTCCTGGCTGTCTTGGAGCGCGTCCTGTAGCCAGCACGCGTGCCGTCCGGTCCACTGGGTGACGTCCACTGTGGCTCCCCGCCCGCTTCCATGGGGATCTAATTCGGCGTACCTGCATGAGGCCCGCATGTGGCCTGCATGATCACTGCATGTGGCTGCGTGGCTGCTTCATGGTCCCCGAGCCCGTGTAGGCGTTGACTCGATCCCATGAACAGACCATCACTCGCCCTTCCCGTACTGGAAGGCGCGCTGGTACGTGACGCCCCCCATGATCTTGCCGATCTCTTTCCACTTCTTGCCCTCCGCGCGGAAGCCGAGGGCTATCTCCTGCCGCTGGCGACGGCGGAACGCTTCGAGTTCCTCTTCAAGCCTGTCGGCTGCGTTGAGGTAGGCGCTCCAGCGCTCGACGAGGTCTGGGATGCCACGGAGCTGCTCGTCGGCGGAGGCGAAAGGAGCGTTGTAGGGGTCGGCCATGCCGAAAGCGTAAAGGTCAACCGACGCTCCCTCAAGATGCAGCTTGAAAAGGTCAGTTGGGCGCTTGACGCGGTCCAGCGCGGCCCCTACGGTTATGGCATCTCAAGGCGCCACCTTGAGAGCAAGGTCGCTGATCACTCCTACCGGACCCAGTCCGCGATCAGTGGCTCACAAAAGAAAACGGGCCGGACGCTTGCGACTCCTACATCGCGCACGCACCGACCCTGACCACCAGGTTCTACAGAGGAGACCCTGTGGCTACTGCACATCTTACGGGTGCGTTCTCGCAGCCCGTCCCGCCCCCTACCGCCCGGCTGCCGTTTCTGGCTGAGCGGGCCATGCGTCGCCTGGAGCTGGCGTTCGCCCTGCAGGTCGTTGTGAACTTCGACCGGCACGGCTCCGTCTGGGGTGCGTCCCCGGTGGCGGAGATCGAGCAGGACATCGCCGAGGCGTCCGCCGCCGGTGCGGCCATCGACGAGTGGCAGACCGTCGACCGTGACGGCCAGCCGCTCCGGATCGTCCGCATCACCGACCAGGGCGTGCACGGCGGAATTCACGCCTTCACCGTCTGGAACGGCCTCGCCGAGGCGGTGGCGCAGTGACGACCACCATCAGCCTTCCCGCCTGCAAGCCCTCCATCGACTTCGTGATGGATGCTCCCGTTCAGTTGCTCCTCGACGAGCTGAACGTGGACCTCGTCGAGTCGTCGATCACGGACCCGGGCTACACCGGCCACGCCATCGTCGTGGGCGGCGAGGTCGTCGTCTGGCTTCCGCCGGACCGGCCCGAGTACGAGCGCGACTGCATGATCCGCTACCTGGTCGGGGACGCGTTCCGGGTCGACGGCCTGCCGCCGCTCCCCGAACAGTTCAAGGTCACGGAGCTAACGGACATCACGGGCGACGTCAACGACGCCATCCGCTCGCAGGTCGACGAGGCACTGGACCACGTCGGCCAGGACACCAGCGTCAGGACGGGCACTCCCGACGAGGAGGTGGCCTGATGGCCATGGCAATCCCCGCCCCGACCCTTCCCGCCTCCCGCTTGACCGCTCCGCTTCCTCCGGCTGCCGTCGAGGCTCTGTCCCGCCTGGAGCGCGCGTTCGCCCCTCCCGCCGCGGTTGTTGCGGTGACGCGTCACGAGGTGGCGTCGTCCCGCACGGCGGAACTGTCACATCTGATGGACGTCCGTGATCTGTCGCCCGCCGAGTTCGATGCCCTGTTCGATGCGCAGACGGTGATGGCCGGTGCGCGCCGGACGCTCGCCGAGGCAGGTCTGCTGCATCTGATCGGCGGTGACCGGTGATGGCGGGGACGCTTGTCAGCCCGGCGTCGACGCAGCCGGGCCTGTCGGAGGCCGACCGTCTGGCGCACACGGCCGCCTCCCACGTCCGCCGCCGCATCCTGGCGCGTTTCCCGGCAGGTGGCCCGCGCGGCAGTTGGCCTGCGGACGAGTTCGCTGCGGCCCGCCGTGAGGAGGGCGTGGAGGCCGAGACGGTCTACGACTACCCGTCGGACGACTTCCTCGTCGTGGTGAAGGCGGTGGCGTCGTGAGCGTCCGAACCGAAGCCTCGTGGCCCGAGGGCGTCATCGCCCGCTACCTCACCGTCGGTAGCGCCACCGTCGATGTCAGGCACAAGCTCAACGCGTTCACGCCGCCGGAGCCGTTGGCGACACGCGTCGCCTGCGCCGGATGCCTGGACTCCGAGGAGTTCAACCACTACCGCGTTGTCCGGGGCATGCACTCATCCTGGGACGTGCGCGACACCGATGCCGCCGATCAGGACGCTCGCCGCTGGGCTCAGGCTCACGCCGAAAAGTGCCGGGCCCTGCCGAAGCCGTCCGCGTAACCCCCTCATTCCGCCGCGGTGGCGGGATCTCCCCTGGCCTCGCCGCCGCGGCCCCCATTCAACTGCTTCTTCGACCCGAGAGGGATCGCTATGTCCACGTCGTTCATTGAGCGCCTGTCGTCCGCCGACCGGGCCGCTGCTTCGGAGCTGGCGAAGCGGCGCCGGGCGATGACGCCGGTGTCCGTGCTGATCAGCCAGCAGTTCGGTGACCCGCTGGCCCGCGCCCTGCACCGGGAGACCGTCTACGCGGTGCCCGACGACCAGCGCGAAACCTGCCCGCGGCACATGGAGTGGCGCCGCACCTGCCTGCACCTACACCTGCACGGCGACGCCAAGGCCGCGGCCTGACCCTCCTTGACCGCCGTGCTGGCGGGCACCGCGGCCCCCTTCCGCCCGCCAGCACGGCCCCCGGCCCCGGCATCACGCCGTGACGGCGCCGCATCGACTGCGGCCCGGGGCACGCACCACGTCATTCACCGACCGAGAGGAATCCATGTCTGACCGCATGAAGAAGCAGGCCGCCCTCAACCGTGGCGCGGCGGCGGTGCACCGGAACCGCGGCAACGACGCCAAGGCGCAGGAACTGGAGGACCGGGCCGACGAGCTGGAGTCGGGCCGCGTCAAGGACGTCACTGACGACGTGTCCCGCCTGATCAGTTGGGGCTTCGGCCGTAGCTGACCGGCTGCCCGCCGGGCCCGTCTCGCACGGGCCCGGTCGAGGGGAACCGCGATCAGCGACTTCCATCCACGACCCGAAAGGGGCCCGCCATGGGCAAGTTCAGCGACTTCTTCCTCGGCACCGAGGAGCAGCGCGAGCACAACGCGAACTTCAACAACGGCGAGACCGACCCGGAGAGCGAGGACTACCTGGCCTCACACGACCGGGTCGTCGCCGCCGAGAAGGAGAAGCGCAGCTGACCAGCTGCCCGATCCGCCGGTCCCGTACCGGCGGTGAGGGGAGCCGGGACAGCCCCGGCCCAGGAAGGAGCCCGACATGCCGAAGCCCGAGGACTTCCACTGTGCCGGCTGCGCCCAGCACTACGTGCTCCACAAGGGCGGCAAGAACCTGCCCTGCACGTGGTGCGAGCAGCACGCCGCGACGGACGTCGACTGGTGGCGGTGACCGTCATGGCCGCGAAGGAATGCGCCCAGTGCGTGGCGCACGCGCAGCTGCACAAGGGCAACTGGCTCGGCATCGGCAAGGACAACACCCCCTGTGCTGCATGCGAGGACCACGCCGCGAACGGATGTCCCGGCATCAACCGCCGCTGACCGGCTGTCTGCGCCGTCCGGCCCCGCATGGGGTCGGGCGGCAAGGAGAACTGGCGCAGCAACACCCTCAATCCGTGATCTGAAAGGGGGCCGCGATGCGGCTTCTGTCCTGGCTGTTTGTGGTGGCCTTCCTGCTTCTGGTCGGTGCTGTCCCGGCGATCGCGTCGGTGATCGGCGCGACTCTCGGCCTGGTCTTGGCCGGGGGAGTGGAGCTTCTCGCACAGCCCGCCGTGCTGGGGCTCGCCCTCGGCGGCCTGGCCTTTGTCGCCTTTCGGCGCCGACCTCACGCCCGTACCGCCTGACCGAGAGGAGCCCGCCATGGGCTGGATCGACAGCAAGCAGCAGGAGCGCGACCACAACGGTCAGCGGAACACCTGCGTCGGCTGCGGACGCGACGGAACCACGGCCGGGAGGAGCACCACCTCCATGGACCTGCCCGGCCCCTTCGGCTGGCGATCCATTCGCACCCGACGCAAGCGAGGAGACCGCTGATGTCCCTGCTCACCCTTCCCCCCTTCCTCACCCGCAGCAAGGAGACCACCGTGCACGAGACCACCACCGCACCCGCCACGACGAAGAGCAATTCACAAATGCGCTTCCTGACTCAGGGTGGCGCCGAAGTCCACGTCACCGGATCTGGCTGCTACGGCGCCGAGGACCACCACTGGATGTGCCTCAGGTGCAGCGAGACCGACAGCGGGATCGGCCGCCGGGACTGGGACGCCCGTCGGCAGGCCAACGCCCACGCCAAGGGCTGCCAGTCCATGCCGAAGCCGGAGGCGTGACATGCGACTCGTCTACGCCGCCGGGATCCTTCTGCCGCTCCCGCTGCTCATCATCACCCTCCTGATCACCCTCCTGATCACCCGCTGAACCGTTGAAGGGATTGATCCACCATGTCCGTCACCTCCGCCGACAAGGTCAACGGCCGCGCCGTGGCCTCGGCCGAGCCCCGGTTCGACCCGGTCGCCCTGGCCGAGGCGGAGGCGGTGCGCACTCGGGCCGCCGCTGAAGCCGAAGCCCTCCGCATCAAAGCCGAAGGCGAAGCCGACGCCGCCCGCACCCTGGCCGCCGAACAGGCGGAGAAGGACCGGATCGCCAACGAACGCGCCAAGATCGCCCTGGAGCGGAAGAAGGTCGACCACGACGCCTACGTCGCCAAGAAGGCCGCCGAGACCGCCCAGTCCCTCGCCGAAAAGCAGAAGGCAGAAAAGGCCGACGCCGACCGGGCCGGGCGGGAAGCGCAAGCGCAGGCCGACCGGGAACGCACCGAACGATTCTGGAAATGGGGCGCCCGCGGCATCTACGTGATCGGCCTCGCCCTGGCCGGGCCAGTGCAGTTCATGCACTTCTGGGACCCCAAGCGGCCATTCCTGATCGCCGCCCCGGCACTGCTGGAGGGCTTCGCGCTGGTGCTGGCCTTCGGCGCCGCCTGGGCCGTCGCACACCGCCGCGACGTTGCCCCCTATCGGGCCGGAATCGCGCTCGGCGCGATCATCGCGGCTGCCGTGAACCTGTACGGCGGCCTGTCCGACAAGGAGATCGGTTTCAACGCCGGACTGATCGGCGCGCTCGCCTCGATCGGCGGACCCATCGTCCTCATGGTCTACGAGCGGGGGGTGGCGCAGAAGGCCGACGGCGTGCCGTCCCGGCGCGACCGGCGGGCCGCGGCCAAGGAAGCCGCGGTGAAGGCGGCGGCCGAGGAGAAGRCGCGCGTCGAGAAGGAGGCCGCCGAGCAGCAGGCGGCAGCGGAGAAGCGGAGTGCCGAGGCGCGCGCCCAGGCCGAGCAGAAGCGCCGTGACGACGACCGCAAGGCCGCGCACGAAGAGGTGTGGCAGGTCGCCGACGCCATCCGCGCCGCACGCGGTTCGCAGTACGTCACAGAGCAGATCTGGGCCGAGGCCTGGTACCGCGTCACCGGCTTCAAGCAGGTCGGCGTCACCCCCGGCATCGACGCCCAGACCCGTGCCTCCGAGGCCCGCGCAAAGACGGCCTCCGAAGCCCCCGTTCTTGGATCTATGTCGCTGGTCACTTCCCAACGACGCCCCGGCTCGAAGAAGTCCCCGAGCGAGCCTGACGGGCGCCGCAACAACGGAGGCACGCCGCCCCGCCGAGTGCCCGGCGACACCCTCCCGAACCACCCCGTCGCGCGCTCCCAGGCGCGCGCCGAACGGACCACCGAGACGAAGGACTGAGGACCCGCCATGGCCAGCCCGACGACCGCCCGCAAGGACGCGGCGGTATCCCAACCCCATCCCAAGGCCACCGCCGTGCCCGTCGAGCAGCAGGTCGACAAGCGGCCCGCCACCCCGCCGCACCAGCTGCCCATATGGCTGCACTCGAAGACGGCGCGCGCCCGCCGGCTCGCCCTCGCGGTCAGCCATCACCCCGGCGTCGTGTGGATCGGCTGGTCGGCGCGCGGCTGGTGGCACATCGCCCGTATCGAGAAGGGCAAGCTGCAGGGCAACTTCCCGCACATGATCAGCACGGCCGCGAAGCGGGTCGCCTCACTGGAAGACACGCCGCAGCACGTCCAGGCGCTGTCGATGCAGGAACGCTTCGAGGCCAAGTACGCGGTCCACAAGCGCAAGTTCTGGATCAAGCGTGCCGTGGCTGGTGTGCCCGTCGCCGGGGCCGGGCTGTACGGCATGGCCGAGGCCGGGGTGTGGGTGTCCGCCCTGTATGCGATGGCCGCCATCACCTATGGCGTGTGGCGCGGCCGTCCGCGCGGCGCAGACCCCGGCAAGGTCCAAGTCCACGCTGCGGACGGCGACCCCTATCCGATCGCCGACGCCCGCAACCGCACCGAAGCCGCGGACTGCGTGCGCCGCGCGCTCGCCTCCGAGGGGATCTCGGTGGCGTCCGTCGAGGCGAACCGCCACCACGCCTGGGGCTGGGAGATCACCGTGCAGCTCGCCAAAGGCAAGCCCGCCGACATCGTCACCAAGGCACCCGACCTGGAAACCCCGCTGGACCTGCCGGAGAACGGGCTGCACTGCCAGCCCGTGCGAAAGTCCCGAGGCCGGGTCATCCTGCGGCTCGTCGAGTCCGACCCCTTCGAGCGCATCCCCGCCGCTCCGGAGCGCAAGCCCAACAGCCGTCGCCTGAAGGACAGGCAGCTCGTCGCCTACCGCATGGACGGGCAGAAGTTCGAGCCGTCGCTGCTCGGCGTGCACGTCATCGTGATTGCTGGATCGGGTGGCGGCAAGTCGGTCATCCTGCGCACCCTCGCCGACTCGCTGACCGCCTGCTCGGACGTGGTCGTCGGTGACCTGGATCCCGGCGGCAACGGCCTGGCCCCGCTCGCCGAGGCGCTCGGGGTGCGGGCGATCGGTGACGACAACATGGGGCAGATCGAGAAAATCCTGGAACAGGCCCTGAAGATCGCGAAGGCGCGTCCGCTCCTGTTTGCGAAGCACGGCATGCAGGAGAACTGGGAGCCCAGCCCCAACCAGCCCGCGATCGTCCTGTTCATCGACGAGTACCCGCAGCTGTCCGACAGGGCCAAGGAACTCGCCGTGAAGATCCTGCAGACGGGCCGCAAGTCCCGCGTACAGCTGGTGCTCGCCGCACAGGAGGCCACGAAGGACTCCATCGGCGCCGCGATCGCCGACTCCATCGCGCTGCGCATCGTCGGCCCCTGCCGCCGCCAGGACGTCGTGCAGGTCTTCGGCGGCGGCGCCGGCGACCAGGGCTGGCGACCCGACCGCCTCGACCCGGCCGAGGGCAACGCGGAGGGTGACGACCTGCGGGACGCGTCCCAGGCGTACATCCGTGGCTGTGGCTCGCGCGAGCCGATGAAGTTCAAGTTCGTGTTCCTGGAGGACAAGGAGGGCCGCAGGCGGTCCAAGGAGCGCGCCGCCGCGGGTCGTCCCGAGGTGGATGCGGAGTCGCTGGCCGCAGCGAAGATCGACCGGTTCGGTGCGACCGAGGCCGATCGGCTCCGCTCCGACCTGCCGAAGATCGTGATGATGGTGCGCGGTGCGTTCGCCGCCGCGGACGACCCCAGCTTCCTGTACACGGCGCAGATCCTGGAGTACCTCGCAAGGCACGACCCCAACGCCTGGGGGACAGACCGGTTCGGCGACGAGGAGGGCAAAGTGCACCTGCTCGCGGCCCGCCGCCTGATGGCCGAGCTGAAGCTGGCGGTCGACGGCCTCGACCTCACCGTCGACCTGTCGACGGTCCAGGGAGCTGGCGGGACGCGCGGCTACCGCCTCAACTCGATCAAGCAGATCACCGGCGAACCCCTCGACGGTGCGGCCTGACCAACCGCTGCGAACCGCTACGCCGCAGGTCAGGGCCGTGAGACCAACAACAGCGAACCGCTGTTCGTGGCCCTCAACCGCTGGGCGGCAGCGGTTCGCAGCAGTACCCCCACGGCCCTGACCTGCGGCGTCACAGTCCCTAGCGGTACACGAAGCGGTAGAAAAGCGAAGGAGATCCCGATATGAGCGGCACAGTCAAGATCGTTGAACTGACGGTCGACGGAGTGCCCTACCTGTGCCCCGAGTGCGGCTCGCCGGGCTTCACGCTCGACGGTGGACTCGTCGCCGCCTTCCCGGCCGACGCGAACTGCGACTACTCCCACCACTGGACCGACCCGGCCATCACCACCGGGGACCTGCCCCGGATCCGGGCGGCGAGCAGCGGTCGCGAATACGCGACGGATGAGGACACCTTCCAGGTGGTCATCCGCGGCTCCGTCCTTGCCGGAACCCTCCACCCGCAGGTCACGGTCGACGACGTGCGGCAGGCGGGCGGCGTGTACTGGCGGCGGATCTTGAAGCCCGGGATCCGCCGCAAGCGCCGCGCAGCAGAACGGGCCGTCATCAAGCCCGTGAAGGCCGCGGCGAGGAAGGCCAAGCGCAAGGTCACCGACGCCGCAGACGATGCGGTTGCCAGCACAAAGGCCGCCGCCCTCGGAGCCGCCTGGGACCTCCAGACGGGTGGCCACGAGTCCGACCCCAACTACACGCCCGAGCCCGTCATCCCCTGTGGGGCGGGCTGCGACAACGGCTACTTCCACCTCGACACCCGCATCTACGAAATCCCCGAAGTCCAATGCACCGTTTGTCGGGGCACCGGCGAAACCCTTTAAGGAGACCTACCGCCATGACCAGTCCGCAGCCCGAGCGGCACCGGATCCACGCCGCACCTGCGGCTGGACAGACCGAGCCCACCGACGCCGACCGTGAGACCGTCCGCCGCCTCTTCGCGGCCGTTGACGAGATCCCCACCAGCTTCCGCGACCACACCCCGACCCCGATGATCGGCACCGCGCCGCCCGTGCCGCAGCCCGGCCGGCCGCCGATGAGTCAGAGAGCCACCGACGCCAGCGCGATGATGGTGGCCGGCGGGTTCCTCAGCCTCTGCCTGGGAGCCGCGGTCTCCGCAGTCCTCTACTTCTCTGGGAGCGCCAACCCGGTCGTCGTCGGCTTGATCTGCCTGGCGCCGCCCGCTGTCTTCCTGTCGGCTCGCGGACTTCTGAAGAGCTTCAGGTCTGCCGCGCCACTCGAGATCCACAACCACTACGAGGGCACCGTCCACCAGGACCAGCGCACCGTGCACACGTCGACCCGCGGCGTGTGGGCCAAGACCACCAACCAGCAGTAGGAGGACCCGTGAAGCAACTCCCCAGCCCCCGCCGTCTTGCCGTGGTGACTGCGGTGTCGATGGCTGCACTGACCGGTACGACGGCCGGTGTGATCGGCGTCGGCGCGCCGGAGCCGGTGACGCTCGCCGTCGTGGTCGGCGTATTCGGCGCCGCGGCTGTCGCGGGCTCTGTGCGACTCGGCGCCACGCCGAACCCCACCACCTGAGAGGACACTCGAATCATGGGATACGCAAGCTACGAGATCACCCGGCAGGACGGCACGACCATCCAGGCCGGGTACGGCATCGACACCGTCTGCGAACAGGACGGCTGCACCGAGAAGATCGACCGAGGCCTCGCCTACCTGTGCGGCAAGACGCCAGGCGGCGACGAGTACGGGTGCGGCGGCTACTTCTGCGGCGAGCACAAGTACCTCGGCTCCGGGGCCCCGGTCTCGGAAGGGCTGTGCGGCGCCTGCTCGGCCCGCTGGGAAGCGGAGAACCCGGAGACGGAGGAAGCCCTGTCTGCCTGACGTGAGCTAGGCCACGCCCCGTCTGGTCCTGCGGACCAGACCGCCAGCCCCATCCGTCCGACGATGAAAGCACCCCAAACAGAGGAGAACACCATGACCAAGTCGATCGAGCAGATCGCCGCCGACTTCAACCGCGGCATCCGCGACAGTAAGGGCAAGGCCGACGAGAAGGAGGCGCCCCACAACATCAACACGGGGACGCTTTACGGCGGCCAGCACATCTCCACCGTCACCGTCGAGGGCGACTGGGTGAAGGGCGACAAGGGAGGCAAGAGGAGGCAGTGATCTTCCCGGCCGTCTTCATCCTCCTGTACGTCGCCCACAGCCTGTCCGACTACCCGCTGCAAACCGATCACCAAAGCGACCACAAGGCAGAGCCGGGCCGCATCGGCTGGACGGCGAACTTGATACACGCCGGGACGCATGTGGCCACCTCCGGCATCCTGCTCGCCGCCGGAGCGGCCATTCTCGACCTGCACCTCAACGCCTGGGTTGTCGCAGTCGGGCTGCTGTGGATTGGTGCCACGCACTCCTTCATCGACCGGCGCTGGCCCATCCGGTGGTGGATGAACAACACCGGGCAGACGGAGTACCTCACGAACGGGGGCGCCGCACACGTCGACCAGTCGGTACACCTCGCCGCCCTCGCAGTCGCCGCACTCGGCATCGCCGCCTGAACTACCCGCCACCGGAGCCCCGGCCGCCACCATCAGCAGCCGGGGCTCTCGACGTGGGTACGGCCCGCGCCATCCATCGGTCGTCGCTGAGCAGCCGGGGCGGCAGGACGGGCTCCAGGCCGAGCAGCTGGCACAGGAGTTCTAGCGCCTGCTGGCACTCCCGCTCACTGTCGGCCTGAACCCCGTAGCGGACTGCCATGAACGCAGTCTGCCCCGCCCGATCACCGGGCGGGGCAGGAACCGGGGAAGAACCGGGATCTACGGCCGCCACTCCTCGCGGTAGCCGGGCCGGTCCGCGTAGGGCAGGGCGAGCAGGCGCAGATGCTCGCACGGGGCGTAGACGTGGACAACCATCCGCCGCTCGACGTCGTACTGCGAGCATGTGTCGCACACCCACGTGTAACCGTCATGGCGGGGGTGGTGCAGGGCGAGCATGCGCCGCTTGGCGTCGATCTCGCGCAGCACCCGCGCCGGATCGTGCTCCGCAATGTGCTCGGCGTCCTGGTACGAGTACCGCTCCATGAGGGCCACGTCGGTCCCATCGGGAAGCTGGACGGTGGCCGTGTCCGGGGAGTCGCTGACGCTGTCAACGTAACGCGGCTGCCAGCTCTCGCGGCCGACAGCGAGCGCGATCCGCTCGTCCTCGTCGAGCTGCTTGCCGAGCCACTGCACGAGGTCATCCACCAGACGGCTCCTGTCTGCTGCGCTCATGCGCAGTCTCCCGAACAGCTTCTGCTATGCCATTGGACCGTGCCGTAAACCACATGGTGCACAATTGGCTCATCCGTCACCCTGCTTCCCGAGCCACCGCGAGGAGCCTGCCGTGCACGATCACTCCAGCCTGGACGATTACGACTGGCCGACCTGCGTGGCTCCGCGCTGCGGGCGGCAACTGTGGGTTGCCGAGGCGGGGCGGCTCGCCTGCCGCCCCTGTGAAGACAAGACACTGGCCCGCATCCGCGAACTGCCCGCCCTCTTCAAGCGGCTAGACACGACGGCGGCCCTGATGCGGGGCGCCCGCAGGATGGGAGGCGGCACCTCGGGGTCGAAGACGCCGCCGGTCCCGCCGCGTCTCGAAGTCCTTGCCCTCGTCGGCCCGGGCGGTGTCGCAGCCCGCCTGTCGGCGATCGAGGATTCGTGGCGGGCCGTGCTCGGCTGGACGGTCGCCTCGTGGCGCGGCTCCCCAGCGCAGGCCGTCCCGCAACTGGTCCGATTCCTCGCCGACAATCTCCTGTGGGCGTGCAGCAGCTACGAGGAAGTCGGGCAGGACATCGACGAGATCACCAAGCTGCACGGCGAATGCGCGGCCATCGTCGCCGACGAACGCAAGCCGGGGCGAGTGCAGATCGGTGCCTGCCCGGCCCCCGTCGAAGACGCTCGCTGCGGGCAGGCGTTGACCGCGTCCGCCGCCTCCCACCGCGTCCGCTGCGGGACATGCGGGGCACGATGGGAGACCCTGGGGGAGTGGCGGGAACTCCGAGCCGCGCAAGAGCAGGTAATTGCCGAAGCGGCAGGGGTGGCGGCGTGACGGACGAGTCGGCAGAGCGCGCCAACGAGAAGGTGGCCAGCTACATCCTGGAGCAGTTCAAGGACGAGCCCGGGCAAGAGCCAGCAGCCCAGCACCTGGCTGCCTGCGACAGCGTTCGTGTCACCGATCCGGACGCCCGGGATGGCGAGTACGACTGCGACACCGAATGCGAGTACGTCCGCTTCGAAGCAGTCATCGCCTGCGATCACGGGCAGCGATACGAGTTCGAGTATGGGGAGTTCGGCATGCTCTCCAGCATCATCGGAGATCTGCACCAGGAGAGGCCGTGACCGCCCCGCCCTCGCATGCCGCCGACAGCGTGCCGATCGTGACGGCGAGCAGCGGGCAGCCGTTCATGCCGTGCGATGCGGTCCTCGCCCTCCTGCGGGCCATCGCCGCATCCTGCCGCACCCTCGCCGACGACCCCGACTGCGACCTTCATAGCGCCGCAGCCGCCATCGACATCGAAGCCGACGCCCTCGAAGCGCGGGCCATTGGACACACCACGGAGTCAGCATGAGCGCCAACGCCAACCGCCGAGACGGACAACAGGAACCGTCCCGGCCGGGCTGGATGATGCAACTGATCCCTGCGACACAGCGCAGCCCCCGCTCGGAGTTGAATGACCTGAGCTGGACGCTCGCCTACATCCGCACACTTCTTGCTGCGCGCCCCGCCCAGCGGTTGCCGGGCTTCGCGAGTGCCGCAAGAGGCCCCCGATACTTGAGGGATTGACAAACTCCTGGACCGAAGCGATCATCTGCTCAGATAGCAGAACTTCGCGCTGAGGCCACCCCACACCGGGTGGCCTTCGTCGTTCCCGGAGGTGACCATGCCCTCCGTAGCGCTCGCCACCGCCGCCGACGTCGCCTACTGGACCGGACGGCCCGTCGGAACCATCTGGCGCTGGGCCTCCGAAGGCCGCATCACCGTCTACGGCAAAGGCCGAAACGCCCGCTACGACCTGATGGAGATCGACCCCGCAGAACGGGACCGAGAAACCCAGCAGGTCATCACCCCCACCCCACCCCCGAAGATCAAGACCGGGGACGGGGAAGCGGCCCACGCCGCCTAGTCCCCCTGCGSGGTGGTCACCGCAGGGACGGGCCTTGCAGCGCCCCCAGCGCTCGGCCCCGGTCCGCCCGGCTGTGTGGGGGCCGGGCGGACCCACAAGACCGGGGCGCCGCTCACGCCCCAAGACGAGGGCGCCGTCCGGAGCCCGGCAGAAGCCGGTCCCGTGCTGGCCAGCCCCGGTTGAAACCCGGAGGGCGGCGCCCGCCGCAAGCACACCCAAGCAGGAGGCCACCGTGCCCGACGAGTACGTACTCACCGTGGAAGCCTCCGGCGAGGTCACCCCGGCTGAAGTTCAGGCAGCCACGGGCTACGCCCGGGCGCTTGGCACGCCTCCAAGCGCAGAGGCCGCCGCCTACATGCGGGGCCGACTGGCCAATCGGGCTCGCAGCGTCGACCCCGCGAACGCCGAGGAGGCGGAGGAATGACCGCAGGACTCGCCCCCAGCCTCGTCTCCGGCTGGCTCAACACCCTCCGCACCGCAGGCGCGGCCTACGGGCCCGTCGCCGGAACATTCGCCCAACTCCACACCGGCGACCCCGGTGCCGCAGGAACCGCCAACGCCAGCGCCGGATCCACGGCCCGCAACAGCTTCACCTTCGCCGCCTCCGCATCCGGGTCCGCACTCGCGCTCAGTAGCGCCCCCGCGGCGTGGACCAACGGCGGCACCAGCGAAACCCTCACCCACATCTCCGTGTGGACCGCCTCATCCGCCGGGACACTCCTGTTCTCCGTGGCGCTGAACACGAACAAGCCGTGGGCATCCGCCGACACGTTCAACTTGACCACGCTCACTGTGTCGCTCACTCCACAGGCGGCCTGACCGGAAACGGCCGGAGCGGGAGGCCGGCGTGACGACCTTCACCGACAACTTCAACCGCGCCGACTCGACAGACCTCGGCGCCGGCTGGGTCGAAGTGTCCGGCGACTGGTCGATCATCTCCAACCGGCTGTCGTCCGGATCCGCGGGCGGCACGATCATTCTTCGCGCCACCACCGCCATGGCCAGCAGCGACCACTCCGCGCAGGTCACCATCGCCGCCACCGCAGCCGTCTCCCACGGAGTGTGGTGCCGCGGCAACGCCAACATCAGCCAGGGCTATTTGTGGCGCAACGACGGCACGTCCTGGAACTTGTTCAGCGTCGTGGGCGGCTCGTTCACCTCCATCGGCAGCTACGCCGCGGCAGCGGTCGCCGGTGATGTCGCGAAGATCCAAGCCGTCGGCAGCACGATCAAAGGCTTCGTCAACGGCGTCGAGCGGGTCTCCGTCGTCAACACGGCCGTCACCACCGGCACCAGCGTCGGCATCCGCGCCGAATCCGTGGCCGCGCTCCGCTTCGACGACTTCACCGCGGCAGACATCGTCTCTGGCTTCACCGGAGATGCGGCACTCGCGGGCACCGCCAGCCTCACCGCTGCTGGCACCCGGGGTGCCGCGGGCACCTCCGCGCTCACCGGCACTGCGGCGTTCGCCGCGTCGGGGGCGCGCACCGCCACCGGCGGTACCGCCCTGGCCGCAACGGCAGGCCTGACGGCGACCGGAGCGCGCACTACAACCAGCAGCGAGGGCCTGACGGTCACAGCCACTCTCGCGTCGGACGGCGTCCGCGAAACATCCGCCACGGCAGATCTCAGCGCGTCTGCAGACCTGGCCGCGGACGGCGCAGTCGCCTCTAGCGGCGTCGGCAACGTCACAGCATCCGCCACCCTGACCTCTGCTGGAGTGCGCGCCACCGCAGCCGAATCGGCACTCACCGCGACAGCAGCCGTGGCCACCACCGGGCAGACCGCGACCGGCAGCGACGCCTCCCTCGCGGCTGACGCGGCTCTTACCGCAGCCGGTCAACGGGGCGCCGCCACTGCAGTCGACTTCGCCACGGCAGCCGCTCTGGCGGCGCAAGGCCAGATCGCTCACGCCGGCACGGCTGCACTCACCGCCTCAGCCCCGCTGACGGCCGCCGGAGCGATCGGCACGCCGCCCCTCCTGGGCGCCGCGGCCCTGGCCGCGACCGGCACGCTCAATGCCGCAGGCCGCCGCGACACGGCCACCGGGGTAAGCCTGGCCGCCACCGCAGCGCTTGCCGCGGCCGGAACCACGACCGCAGCCCGCCCCGCAGTACTCACCGCAACCGCCACGCTCACGGCCGCCGGGACGCTGCTGTCCACCCGCGACGACGTCACCGTCACCGTCGGCGCCCCCTACAGTCCGTGGGTCGCAGGCCAGCCGCACTCCTCGGGCTGGAAGGCGCAGGCGCCTCGGACTGCTGACTGGGAGGTGGGCGCCCCGTGGTGATCCCCGCCGCCTCCACCGAATACCTGCACGTCCCCGTCACTGCCCCCGCAGGTACTGACCTCGCTGGCATGCCCGTCGTCGCCCACCGTGCCGCGCCGACCGAGTCGGAGTGGCGCACTGCCGCATGGTCCGGCAGCGACGCCCGGCTCCTCATCGGCCCCGACACGGACACCGTGCTCGCGGCGGGCGACTACCGGGTGTGGATCAACATCGACCCGTCCGGTAGTGAAGACATCGTCCGGCCTGCCGGAATCCTCACCATCATCTGAAGGGGGGCGAGTCCGATAGCCGATAACCTAACGAATACGGCGGAAAACCGGGCACTCGACTGGATCATGGGGTCGTCGACGACGGCGCCGACCTTGCCGCTAAAGGTGGCACTGGTCACCGCGGCAGGCGACGACGCGACAGCGGGCACGGAGGTTACCGGCGGCTCCTACGCGCGGAAGACCGTCACGGTGGCTGCGGCATCCGGCGGCAGCGTCGCCAACTCCGCCGACCTGGTCTGGACGGGCATGCCCGCGGGGACGATCGTCGGCTGGGAGATCTGGGACAGCGCGGGAACCCCGGTCCGCTGGTGGTACGGGCCCCTGGACTCCAACAGGACGCTGGCGCTAAATGATGAGTTCAAGATAGCTGCGGGCGGTCTCACGCTGTCGCTCTCGTGATCGGGGGACGGGATGCCGCTCCTCTCGACCTTGATCGATACCTTCAATGACAACGTGATCGGCCCGGAGTGGGGCAACGCCTACGGCGGCGTCACCGAAACCGGTGGGCGGGCCCGTATCCCGTGCACGGCCGGGAACTATGCGGGCTACCAGACAGCCAAGGCGTACACGCTCGCCGGAAGCTCCTGCTACCTGCAAGTCCCCGTGGTGGCGTCGGCGGGCGGCGCCACGGTCGAGGCCCAGACGGTCTTCGCAGTGACACCGGACCCTCTCGCGGGCACGAACCTGGCCTTCAACATCAATACTGTGGCGGGCACCATCCGCTTCGAGTCGAACGTCGCCTACACCGACGGCGCCGCAGTATCTCTGACCTTCGACTCAACAGCCCACAAGTGGCTGCGATACCGCGAAAGCGCGGGCTCCCTCTACTGGGAGACGTCATTTGACGGCACCACGTGGACGATCCGGCGCACCCTCGCCACCCCCGCCTGGGTTGCCAGCGCCGTCAATACGCTCGCCCTTGACCTGTTCTGCTACCGCAACAACGGCACCGCCGACTACAGCGAGTTCGACAACGTCAACACCCTCGGCGGCGGCGCCGTTTTCACCGGCACCGGCACCGGCACCGCCCAAAGCTCGGCCACCGCGACCGGTGTCCGTACCGCGACCGGCAGCGGCAGCGGCAGTGCCTCCGCCGACACCGCCGCAGTCGGATTGACCGTGCACCGCGGCACCGCCACCGGCAGCGCACAAAGCCACGCCACCGTCATCTCCGCCACCAACGAAGTCCCGGAGGTGGCGAACTTGGCTGCCGGTGACCACGACCTGTACATCGAGCAGGGCGCCACCTTCGTACAGACCTACACGGTGGCCGACGACCCCTCGTTCACGTGGGCAGGCTGGTCGGCGCGGGCGCAGATCCGCTCCTCGGCCTCCCCAGCCGCCGAGCTGTTCCTCGATCTCACGCCGTATCTGACGATCGACGGGCCGTCGATCCGTCTGGCGATCCCCGCAGCGCAGACGGCAGAGCTGTCCCGTGACGGACGCTGGGATCTTGAGGTGGTGATGGGCAACACCGTGGTCCGGCTGCTGCAGGGCGCGGTGAAGGTCAGCTGGGAGGTGACCAGGTGAAGATCCGCGTCACCGGGGAGCAGCCCACGGACCACGTCGATGTCACTGGCGGCGTCCCCTCCACTGTCATCGACGTCACCGCGGGCCTCGTCTCGTCCGTGAACGGCCGCACCGGCGGCGTCACCGGCCTGGCCGAGGCCAGCGATGTCGAGGCCACTGCTGAAGAGGCTGTCGCCGACCATGTGGACGCCAATGATCCGCACGGGGACCGGGCGTGGGCGTACAGCACCGTGCAGGCCCACGCCACCGCCACGGACCCGCACGGAGACCGGGCCGCAGCCACAACCGCGATCGCGGCAGCCGTCACAGCACATGCCGCGGCGACGGATCCACATGGCGACCGGGCCTGGGCGGACGGCAAGTTCCTGCCGAAGGCGGGCGGCACCCTGACTGGGCCGATCAACGGGCCCGGCACGTTCGCGGTTGCCTCGGACGGCGGCGTCACCGCACCCAGCCTGACCCTGCCCGCCACGGCGACGACCGTCTCGAAGACCGCCGTCATCACTGCCCCGGCGGGCGCCGTCTCCTACGTGGTGTGGCGCGCCCCCAAGGCTTGCACGGTGGTCGCGGTGCGCGGCTACCGGGTGGGCGGCACCGGCACGACGGTCAACGCGGTCAAGAACAGCAGCGACCTGCTCGCCACCGACCTGTCCCTGTCGACTGCGGCGACCTGGCTGTCCGGCCCGTCCGTGCAGAACGCGTCGATGGCCGCAGGCGACAGCCTGACCCTTACGATCCGGTCCGTGTCTGGGACGCCGACGGCGGTGACGATCCAGGTCGACCTGCAAGGGGCGTGACATGGCAGTCCTGGTCGTCGATGACGGACTCATGCCGTATCAGCCGCCGCCCGCCGCCCTCACCACGCAGGCCCTCACCGGCCCGGACCGGCTGCAGGTGTCCGACAGTGCGGGCGTCCTGGCGACGCTCACCGTTGGCGCCCGCACCGTGGCGATGCGCGGGCCGAGCAGGACGTTCACAGAGAACAAGCGGCCGTTCGTCGATCAGTTCACGCGCACGACGACCTCCGGTTTCGGGCTGAGCCCCGGCGGTGGCACCTGGTCGCAGTCCGGGACCGCCACCCTGTACACCGTCGGAAGCGGCTACGGGCAGATCTCCTGCGATGTCGCCAACTCGTCGCGGCATACGACGCTGCTCGACACGTTGACCGACGTCGACGTCACCGCCAAGGTCACCGTTTCCACGGTCCCGGCCGGGGCCGCGACATCGGTCGGCCTGTCGATCGGCTACACCGACACCAACAACTCGAATCGGGCCCGCCTGATCTTCAACACCACTGCGACGGTGCAGCTCACACTGGAGAAAGAAGTCGCGGGCGCAGTGACAGCGCTCGGCGCGGCCACGCAGGTCGGCACCGGCTTCACGGCCGGGCAGTGGTGGCGGATCCGCATCCAGCGCACCGGCACCACGCTGCGGTGCAGGGCCTGGCTGGACGGCACAACGGAGCCGACAACGTGGCTGCATTCCGTCGTCGACGCTGCGAACCCGAGCGGCAGGGTCGGCTTCCGGGCGCTCGCCTCTACAAGCTCGACGGGTCTGCCCCGGCTGGTTCGCGTCGACGACCTGAAGGTCGACTCGGGCAGCTGGGAGACCGCGCCGTCGGTCACGCACTCGACGTGGGTGCGCACCCTCGCCCAGCCGTTCACAGGCGCGTGGACGTCGGCGCTCGCCGACCAGATCCGCGCCTGGGCAGCCGATACGACACCGGACGCCTTGGCCTACGCGATGATGTTCACCACTGGGGCGCCCGCCGTGACGAGCCCGGCCCTGTCAGGGGCGCAGGTCGCAGGGCAGGCAGCCTACGGGCCGCTCGACACCGACGGCACCCCGATCGAAGGCGCCGACTTCCACGACTACATGGGCTTGCCGTGGACTTTCCCGAACGGGGAGACACAGTCTGCGGGTGCGGGCGAGGCCGCCTGCCTCGATTGCAGCGGCTTCGTGCGGATGGTCTATGGCTTCCACATGGGCCTGCCGATGGTCCGCACGGCCAACATTGACGGCACGGTCCTGCCGCGCATGACCAAAGACATCGGGCCGTCAGGACCTGGCGTGGTCATCGCGCAGGCATCCGGGACCGCACCGTCGATTGCGAACATCCAGATCGGCGACGTGCCGCACTTCGATGCTGACGCGGGCGACCCCGGCCAGCTCGACCACAACGGCATCTACCTCGGCGTCGACAGCCTCGGCCACCCGCGTTTCATCAACAGCCGCAAGACGCCCTACGGTCCCACGTTCGGCGACCTCGGCGGCGCCAGCACCCTCGACGGGGCAGGAACCTACGCCACGTCGCTCCGCCTCATCCGCAGATTCTGACCAGCTTGATCGGAGCCCGCGCCATGGCCGACGACCTCCTCGTCATCATCCCCACGAGGGGCAGACCACAGGCCGTGCCGGAGATCGTGCAGGCGTGGGACGACACCGGCGCCACAGCGCACGTGCTGTTCGCTGTCGACACGGATGATCCAGAGCTGGCCGCGTACAAGAAGCACGCCGCTGCGCTCAAGGGCGACGGGCGGGTGCGGTTCACGTTCGGCAAGAGGCGTCGGCTCGTCGGCACCCTCAACCAGCAGGCCGTGAATGCCGCCAAGACCTACCGGTTCCTGGCGTTCCTCGGCGACGACCACCGTCCGCGTCCGGCGGCGATGCCGTGGGATGCGCGGATCCGAGAGTGCCTGTCGGGCGGGCCCGGCATCGTCTACGGCAACGACCTGCTCCAGGGCGAGGCCATGGCGACCGCCGTCGCGATGACGTCGGACATCGTCGAGACCCTCGGCTACATGGCGCCGCCCGCCATGGTCCACCTGTGTGTCGACTTGGTCTGGGTTGCGTGGGGCAAGGGCATGGGGCGGATCACGTACCTCGACGACATGGTGATCGAGCACCTGCATCCTGCCGCTCAGAAGGCGGAAATGGATGCGGGCTACGAAGAGGCCAACAGCGAGCAGCAGGTGTCCGCCGACTCAGCCGCCTACTACGAGTACCGCGACGACGGCGGCCTTGAAGCCGACCTCGTCAAGCTGCGGAAGCTCGTCGCGGAGGCAGCGTGACCGACCTCGGAAAGTACCGCGTGGCTTGTGACGAGCCCTCCACAGACGCCCCCATCACAGCCCTCGTCTGCGAGATCTGCGGCCAGCACGGAGGCTCTTCCGACGTCCGCTGGTGGCCTAAGGACTACCAGCCGACCATCCCCGAACTGATCGCCGAGGCCGAGCGGCACGAGAGCAAGGGGCACCGCCTATGACCGCCGCCGACGTCATCACCGCCTGGGATCGGGCTGACCCGGCCGCGATCCATCCGACGCGTCACGTCTCGGAGGCCGCCTACTGGGAGTCCGGGCAGGTGCAGGCCGACATGCTCGCCACCGTAATCCCCGCCGGGGCGAAGGTCATGGACTTCGGCTGCGGTGACGGGCGCGTCGCCATCCCGCTTGCCGCCCTCGGCTACGAGGTGACGGCCGTCGACTCGTCGCAGCGGATGCTCGATCGGCTCACCGAACGCGCCCCCGACGTGACGACCGTGCAGGCGACCGCCGACGGCATCGCCGGGTATCTCGGCCGCCGTCGCATGGACGCCGTGTACGCCCTCGCTGTTCTGATCCACCACAGCTACGCGGACTGCCTGCACATCATCGGCAAACTGCGGGCCGCCACCAAGCTCGGCGGGATCCTCGTACTCGACTGGCCCGTCTCCGAGACGCCGGGCGAGGCCGACAGTTGGATCGGCGTCACTACCTGGTCCGAGCAGCAGCAGGCCGACGCCTGCGCGCGGATCGGCCTGGAGCCCGTCGACTCGGAGCTGCCGTGGGGCGTCTACCGGGCCGTGAAGGCAGGCGGCTGATGGAAGTCCTCCTTACCGGCAACCGGGGCTTCGTAGGGCGTCACCTGCAAGCGGCAATGGAAGCCCGAGGCTGGGACGTCACAGGCATCGACTACGAACGATGCCACTCCGACGCTCTCGACTTCTTCCGCTACGACGACGGCGCCTGGGACCTCGCAATTCACTGTGCGGCGGTCGTCGGCGGCCGGGCTAGCATCGACGGCAGCCCGCTCGGGGTCGCTACCAACCTGGCGCTCGACGCCTGGTACTTCCGCTGGCTCGTCCGCACGGGCACGCCGCGCGCCGTGTTCTTCAGCTCGTCTGCCGCGTATCCGGTCGCGCTCCAGCAGCCCGGCCCGATCCATCGGCTCGTCGAGACGGACATCGACTACGAGCAGCCCGGACGACCCGACGCCACCTACGGGCTCGCCAAGCTGGCGGGGGAGCAGCTCGCCCAGTACGCCGAAGCTGAAGGCTGCCGCGTCCACATCCTGCGGCCCATGTCGGGCTACGGCGAGGATCAGGCGGACTGCTATCCGTTCCCCGCGTTCATCCGTCGGGCCCGCGAGCGGCAGGATCCGTTCGAGATCTGGGGTGACGGCGGCTCCACTCGCGACTGGGTCCACATCGACGACCTCATCGGCGCCACCCTCGCAGCCATCGACCAGGATGCCACGGGGCCGCTCAACGTCGGCTGGGGCCGGGCGACCAGCTTCGACGAACTCGCCGGGCTCGTCACCACCGCCGCCGGATACCAGCCCGAACTCAAGCACCTCGCCACGGCGCCGAAAGGCGTCCACCACCGCGTCTGCGACCCGAAACGCATGCTCGACGTCTATCAGCCGCGCATCACCCTCGAAGAGGGCATACAGCGCGCGCTCACCGCCTGACCACCCCACCCGGAAGGCCCGCGCCCATGGCTTCCCCCGACCTGCCCTTGTGGGTCTGGAATCTGATCATCGCCGTGCAAGGTCACGAAGACCAGCACGCTTCCAGCGACCAGTGCCTCAAAGGCGTCCTCAAAGCGGTCCCCGCCGAAGTCCGCTCACAGGCCGAGGCGATCGCCGTCTACGTGCGGCAGGCGCGCGGCAATGAGGTCGCCGACAAGGCCGCCAAGGTGTGGAGCCACCTCATGGAGGACTTCTCCTCCAAGACCGACAGCCAGAAGGAAGGCGCACCGTGAGCCGCCGCACCCCGGAGCAGAAGCTCGCGCGCAAGCTGCAAACCGAGACGGGAAAGCCCTACACCACATGCCTCGCCGAGGCGAAGAGGCTACTCGCCGCGCAAGCAGACCAGACTCCTCGGCGGTAGCCATCTCTGACTCTACGGAGCCCGCGTCATGGATCTCCACGCCTGGATCACCCAGCAAGTCGAGCATGTCGAGCGGATCGCCCTGAGAGCCCGCACGGACATCGCGGCGCTCCTCGCGAGCGGAGACGTCGACAACCGGCTCGCCGAGCAGCACATCGCCGCCGGTGAACCGGCCGCCGTCTTGCGCCGCTGCGAGGCGGACCGCCGCATCCTCGCCCGGCACAACGTCGACCCCGAAGCTGCCGAGAGCCCGCGATCAGCAACGGCCTGTGAGGGCTGCGGCGAATGGGGCGAGTTCGCCGATGCCGTCACCGAAAACCTCAATGACTGCCCCGAGCTCCTCGACCTCGCCCACGCGCACGGGCTGACGGACGAGATCCTCGCCGGACTCGACCGGCCCGAGCCCCCCGATCCACAGCCTGCCGCCGGGCGTCTCGGGCTCGCCGACATCCTCGCCACCAAGCCGATCACCACCAGCGACGTGCCCGAAGCGCTACGCGGACCCCGCTGGAAGCCGTAACCCCACCACCCCACAGGAGCCCGCGCCATGGCCCAGTACTACGTGACCTACACCGACGGCAGTGAACAGCACATTCCCGCCGACAAGGTCCACTTCGCCGCCGACGATGGTCACTACGTCTTCACCACCAGCGGCGAGCCCACAGCCTTCACACCCCGCATCGGAGTCCTCAGCATCGTCCGCATGCCCGAGCCTAGCCAGTTCAAGGCGGTGACCGGCTGATGGCCCGCCTGCAGATCCTCGAACTCCCCTCAGGCGTCGACGACGACCGGCCGCCGTTCGTGCTCGTCGTCGATGAGACCTCGTACCCGGACGCCGAGGTGCATCTCGCCGCAGAAACATGGTGGCGACAGTTCGCCAGCGACATCGGTGCTCGCGGCTGCATCGTCACCGACGACACATTCGACATCCCCGCCAACGACCTCAGCGCCTACAGAGAGGCAGTCGTCGACGGCGAGAACGGCAGCCCGGACTTCACCAGCCCTATCGCAGGTCGCATCGAGGTGCGACAGCCCTGCCCCTACTGCGGCGATCGGCAGATGATCCCGCGCAGTCAGTACGCGGAACACGTCGTCCGCCTTCACCCACTTGAGCCCGGGTCCAATGCCTGACGTGACCGTCAAGCTGTCCGACGGCATCCGAGAGATCACCGTCGAGATCCACGGCAGCGACGATGATCCCCTCGCACACGCCGAAGCCGCAGTCCTTCGTCTCTACCATGTCGCCACCGACAACGCCCCCGGCGGGCAGCGGACCGGATTCGCAGGATGGGCCGTAGGCAGCGACACCGAACGCAGCCCCGAGGAGTGAGCCGTGCCTGAACTCCGCGGCGCAGACATAGAGATCATCGAACGTCGCGTGAACTCCGACGACCGCAACGGCTTCCTCGTACCAAACGCGGTGAAGATCAACGGGACTGAAGTGGCCCTGCCCGAAGACGCCCGCATCCGCATCCACGAGATCACCAACGAAGACGTTGTCACCATCACCCTCACCATCTACGCCAGCAGCATCTCGATCCGACCAGAGACCTCGACATGAGCGGCGGATGGCGCGGCAGCACCAGACGCAGTCGCCTGCCCTCCAACTGGCGCAGCGAGATCCGCCCCGCCGCCCACGCCCGCAACCCCGACCACATCTGCCACATCTGCGGACAACCCGGCGGCGACTACCTAGACCACAAGAACCCCGGCGACGACCACAGCCCCGAGAACCTCGACTGGGCCCACGACGCCGTACCCCCACACTGCCATCGCTTCAAGAGCAGCGCGGAAGGCCATGCCGCCAAAGCGGCCAACCCTCTGCCAGGGCGGAAGCGCCCACAAGAGCCGCACCCCGGCCTTCTGTGAGGCGGTGACCGTGCCCGCCTACGTGATCATCCACCCGGCAGGGCAGAGGCGAGACGACCTCGTCCTCCAAGACGAACCCCTCACCATCGAATTCAACGGCGGATGGGCCATCTTCTCCGACGGCAACGGCATGTGCGCCGCCATCCCCGCAGCGCTAGGAGCCCGCATCGAGCGGGTAGACGAAGACCAAGACACCACACCGGAGCCCGCGCCGCAGAAGGAGTAGAGCTGTGGCCAGCAAAGGACGAGGCTCACGGAGCAGGCGCGGCAATGCCGAAACTCTGAGGCGCTACTGGAGCAGCGGGGCAGGCGCATCCAAGATCCGCTGGGGGACACCGGGTGACTGGACAAGGTGCAACCGGCAGCTCAGCAAGTACATGGGAGCCCGAGCCCGCGGATACTGCCAGCTCCTGCACCGCCGCAACACAGGGGTCTACACCGGCAGCCGAGGCAACGTCGGACGCCGACGGTGACCACACTGCACGTCACCCCGATCGGTGACCTGCTCGACCACGACACCAGCACGGCCGAGCCCGACTGCCTGTGCGGACCAGAGGTCAGGCCAGCCGCCCAGGACGACGGGGCTGCTGGTGCACCACCCCCTCGACGGCAGGTGGCAGGCAGGCCGGTAGGGCAGGGCGTACCGGCACCCCCTATACCGGCCGCCCCTACGGGGGCAGGCGGGTAGGGCAGTGGGCATGGGTGAGGCATGCATGGCGATGCGATGGCGATCACGTGAGAGTGATCAATCGTTCATCGTTGTGATCAATGATCGAAGTCGATTGAGATCAACAACGAAGAACGAATCGAGTCGATCGCACGCGCGGTGATCACGCGGTCGAACAGGGCGGCGAAGATCAGTACAGTCCGCCGCGCAAGATCACTACGCTGACGTGATCACCCTCAAGGCTGAGCCGTTGATCATCCCGCCTGGGGGGTGATCCCCCCACCCCCATGATCGAACCCTCGGGCTCGTATAGCACCTGACATCGCCCCCGGGTTTCCAAGGCGCTGACCTGCGATGACGTCGGGCTGTCTGGACGGGGTTCCTGTGGTCGGATCGTCCCGACTCGGTAACATTGCAGGTCAGATCGCTGTAGCCGTTAAACGGTGCCGGTAGGATGGCGGCATGCCAGGAACGAGGAAGCGGTGCGCGCACTGCGGCGGGGACCTGCCGGTGGTGCACCGGTCGGACCGCCGTTACTGCACTGACTCTCATCGTGTCCTCGCAGCTCAGGCCCGCAAGCGTGAGCGTGACGCCGCGCCCGCCGCCGAGCAGCAGGCCCGGGTCCCGTCCGAGTTGACGTCGCGTCCGCGCTGGGTGCGGCACAAGGACAAGGTGCCGCTGCGGACGGATGGCCGTTTTGCCTCGGTGACGGACCCCTCGTCCTGGTCGGATTACTCCGCGGCTGCTGCGTCCCGTACCGGTGATGGCGTCGGCTTCGCCCTGACGGCTGGCGACGGCATCGTGGTCGTCGACCTGGACCACGCGGTTGAGGGTGGCCGGGTGCTGCCGTGGGCGCAGGCGGTCGTCGACCAGTTGCCGCCGACGTATATGGAGCGCGGCCGGTCCGGCACCGGGCTGCACCTGTGGTTCCGCGGCGCGGTCCCGCACGGCCGGCGTATCCGCCGCGGGGAGTTGGCGATCGAGGTGTACTCGGACCGCCGTTACATGATCGTGGGCGACCGGGTTCCGGGTACGCCCCTCAGTCTTGCCGAGCTGCCTGACGCGGCCGGTTTGATCGCTTCGCTCTGACGCCCCGGCGGCGTCCTGCGGGGCGTCGTTGTTTCCAGCCCTTCGCGCGCCCTGGTGGCGTGCTCTGACCCTGGAGGTCGTCATGGGCGCTCGTGGACCTATCGGTAAGCGCTCCGAGGAGCGCATGGGCCATCGCTCGAAGGAAGAGAAGGACTCGATCACGAAGGCTCCGTCGGGGGCCCCGGCCGATCTGCCGGACCTGCCGGATCCGAGTCCGCTGTGGGATCCGATCGCAACGGACTGGTACCTGTCGCTGCGCGAGTCGGGGCAGGCCGCGTTCTACCAGCCTTCGGACTGGGCGGTCGCCCGGTATGCAGCGGAGCTGATGTCGCGGGTGCTGGACTGCTCTGAGCGCGGCCCGAACGGGCAGCTCGTGGCGGCCCTCAACTCGGTGATGTCGTCGCTGCTGACGACGGAGGGCGACCGCCGCCGGGCCCGGATGGAGCTGGAACGGAAGAAGCCGCCCGCTCAGGCGGACGCAGACGTGAAGGTGCTTGATGACTACCGCTCCGCCTTCGGTGGCTGAGCAGGCGGTCGAGGAAGTCCCGGACGAGATCACCCCGGTCGTTATTGGTCCGACGTGGACGCGCGGTGAGGACGGCCTGTTCGTCCAGCCAGAGTTCACGCTCGGCTGGCACGCCCTCGTATGGACGGGCAAGTATCTGCAGCATCGCGGCTCGCGGTGGCGATACACGAGCGAGCAGGTTCGGTTGATCCTGTGGTGGTTCGCGCTCGACTCGGAGACGGGCGAGTTCGTTTACCGGGACGCTGTGCTGCAACGCCTCAAGGGGTGGGGCAAAGACCCGTTCGGGGCGACGCTGTGCGCCGTCGAGTTCGTGGGCCCTTCCCGCTGGTCGGGCCAGATCGCTGGCCCGAGCGACGAGAGCGGCGTCCCGGAGGGGCAGCCGGTAGGGGAGCCGCACCCGGAGTCTTGGGTGCAGGTTGCTGCGGTGTCGAAGGACCAAACCCGCAACACGATGATCATCTTTGGGTCGCTGTTCACTCCGAAGGCGCGGGCCGAGTACGGCATCGATGTGGGCAAGGAAGTCGTCTACGCCCACAAGGGGCTGGCGCGCATTGAGGCGGTCACTTCCTCGCCGCGCGCCCTTGAGGGCGGCCGGACGACGTTCACCCTGCTCAACGAGACGCATCACTGGATTGAGTCGAACCAGGGCCATGAGATGGCCGCGACGATCGAGCGTAACGCCACCAAATCGGCGGACGGGTCGGCCCGCACTTTCGCGATCACTAACGCGTTCGAGCCGGGCGAGGATTCGGTCGCCGAGCAGACCCGGGACGCTTACGAGGCGGCAGAAGCCGGGCGGGCCGAGGACGCGGGCATCCTGTACGACTCACTGGAGGCCCCTCCCGAGGCGAAGCTCACCAGGCCGTGGCTGGAGAAGGTGCTGCTTGCGGTGCGGGGCGACTCGGACTGGCTGAACATCCCGCGCCTGATCAAGTCGATCCTCGACCCGCGTAACCCGCCGTCCCGGTCGCGCCGCTTCTGGTACAACCAGGTCGTCGCAGCGGAGGATGCGTGGCTGGCCCGCTACGAGTGGGACGCGTGCAAGCGCGAGGATCTGGTGCTGGCGGACGGCGACGAGGTCGTGCTGTTTTTCGACGGCTCCAAGTCCGATGACGCGACCGGGCTGTGCGCCTGCCGCATATCGGACGGTCTGGTGTCGGCGCTGGGCGTGTGGCAGAAGCCGGCGAACTGGCCGTCCCCGAACTCGCCGGGCTATGTGCCCTACCGGGTGCCGCGCGATGACGTGCACGGCGTGGTCGAGAACGCGTTCGCCCGCTTCAGGGTGCAGGCGTTCTTCGCCGACCCTGGCTCCGGTCAGGATGACGACGACGGCGAGATGTACTGGGACACGTACATCGACCTGTGGGGTCAGACGTGGGGCTCCAAGCTGGCCCTGCGCTCTGTTTCGTCGGGCCCGAAGGCGCACGCGGTGCGCTGGGACATGCGCGACCCCCGCAATCAGGAGACGTTCACGGAGGCCGTGAAGCGCACCCATGCGGACGTGCTGGAGCGGACCCTGTTCCACGACGGGCACAAGGTGTTGCGCACGCACGTCATCAACGCCCGGCGGCGCACGAACCGGTGGGGTATCACGATCGGCAAGGAGCACCGTGAGTCTGCACGCAAGATCGACCTCGCGGTGTGCGCGATCGGCGCCCGGATGCTGCGCCGCATGATCCTGAACTCGCCGAAGCGGTCGAAGAAGAAGACCCCGGGCCGGGGGAGGGTGGTGGTGCTGCGATGACCGCCTACGCCCCTGAACTGCCTTTGACGTTCCTGTCGGACGACGAGCTCGCGCTGATCAACATGCTGCGGGCGGACATGCTGCGGGATCGGTGGGCGCTGCAGTTGCGGGACGCCTACTTCAACGGCGAGCAGCTGGTGCGCGATCTGGGTATCAGCATCCCGCCGCAGCTTAAGGGCTTGCACACGGTGATCGGCTGGCCGCGGGTCGGTGTCGAGTCTCTGGAGGAGCGCCTCGACTTGGAGGCGTTCCGGTGGGCGGACGGCTCCGACTCGTCGGAGCTGGAGGAGATCGCTTCGGCGAACGACCTCTACGACGAGTCGAGCCTGGCGCACTTGGATGCCCTGGTTTACGGCCGCGAGTATCTGGCGGTCGGCTCCGGGGACTGCGGGGGCGACTGTCCGCCGCTGATCTCGGCGGAGTCGCCGCTGGACATGACCTTGATGTGGGACGCCCGCCTGCGCATGGGCACGGCCGCGCTCCGGGAGTGCGCGGCCGACACGTACATCGAGTCGGGTCCCGACGAGCGGATGCTGGTCCTGTACCTGCCGGATCAGACGGTGATGTGCCTGCCGTCGGAGTCCGGCGGCTGGGAGGTCGTCGACCGCGACATGCACAACCTCGGTGTTGTGCCCGTGGTGCGGCTGGCGAACCGGCAGCGCACCGCGGACCGGGTCGGCAAGTCGGAGATCACGCCTGAGGTCATGTCGATTACCGATGCTGCGTGCCGCCGGCTGATGGGCATGGAGGTGGCGGCCGAGTTTTTCGGTGCGCCGCAGCGCTACATCCTCGGCGCATCCGAGTCCGCGTTCCAGGATGCGGAGGGCAACGCGAAGTCGGCGTGGGAGACGTACATCGGCCGCATGCTCGCCTTGGAGCGGGACGAGGACGGCAACGTCCCCGAGGTCGGCCAGTTCTCCGCGCACGACCCCTCAGGACAGACGAAGATCGTCGACATGTACGCCAGGATCATGGCGTCGCAGATGTCGGTGGCCCCGCACGTGCTGGGCTACAGCAGCGACAACCCGGCCTCTGCAGATGCGATCCGCTTCGCTGATAACCGGCAGGTGAAGAAGGCGGAGCGCCGCATTCGCCGCTTCGGCGCTAACTGGCAGGACGCGATGCGTCTCGCCTTGTGGGTGCGTGACGGCGTGCCGCCGGACAAGGCGCGCCGTATCGAGACCGTGTGGCGGAACCCGGCGACGCCGACCGTGGCGGCGCAGGTGGACGCCGCCGTCAAGCTCGTCCAGCAGGGCATTCTGCCTGCGGATAGCGACGTCACGCTGGAGATGGCCGGATTCACGGAGGCGCAGAGACAGCGCGTCGCCGCGGACCGTCGACGCAACGCAGGTCGGGCCGACGGCAGTGCGCTGATGGACCGCCTGGCCGAGATCGGGGCGGGCGCCCGCCAGGCACCGTCTGCGGAGTCGTCGGAGGGTGACCTTGGCATCGACGACCTCGGATAGTTCGGCGAGCGTGGCCCGTTGGAGGCAAGCTCAGTTCGGGTTGTCGACGCTGCTGCTGCGTGATTTGCGTGGTCTGCGTCGTCTCGTCAATCCGGACAGGCTGCAGGCGACGGTGCCGACGTGGATTGAGGCGGTGGCGGCCCTGGTGGCCCGCTACTCGCAGGTCGCAGCGACGCTCGCCGCGGACTTCTATGACGGGGAGCGGGATGCCGCAGGGGTGCCGGGATTGTTCACGGTGCCGCTGGCTGATCCTCCGCCGGACGAGCAGACGTCCCAGTCGCTGCGGTGGGCCACGAAGGATTTGTGGCCGCGCGACGAGAGGGATGCGACGGTGGCGCAGTTGGAGCCGCTGGATAGCCGCCTGGATGCGGCCATGTCCAAGGCGGACGGCGTCATCGACCGTCTGGTGCTGAACGCGGGCCGCTCCACTGTCCGTGGCGCGGTCCAGCAGGACGCGGGAGCCGTTGGCTATGCGCGGGCCGCCGCCCTTGGAGCGTGCTCATTTTGCAAGCTGATGGCTTCCAGGGGGGCCACGTATAAGGATCTCGACGCGGTAGGGCGCACGGCGAACGAGAGGTTCATCGGCGAGGACAGCGTGATCAAGTTCCACAACTTCTGTCGCTGCCAGCCCATCCCCGTCTTCCGCGGCCAGCGGTTCGAGCTTTCACCGCATGCGGCGGAGTGGGGCCGCATCTACCGCGAGTATGCCCAAGGCCACCCGGGAAACCAGCTCCGCCTGTTCCGGCGGGCGTTGGCAGAGCACGACTCGAACCCACTCCCGGGTTCTTTCTGATCGATGGTCGCCCTGGTGGTGGCCTTTCCCTTTTCCACAGCCCCTGGAGGGCCGATTCGTCATGCCTGAAGAGAACGAGCAGACCAGCGAGCAGCAGGAGTCCGGCACCGAGGAGACCGTCGAGGAGACGGGAACCGAGGACAACGGCACAGAGCAGCAGGGCGACGCCCAGGAGGCGGAGACCGGCAGCGACGAGAAGCCGTTCGACCGGAAGCAGGCCGAAGCGAAGATCCGAAAGGCGAACTCGGAGGCCGCGAACCTCCGCAAGCGCCTGAAGGAGCTGGAGCCGAAGGCCGCGGAGCTGCAGCGCATCAAGGACTCCGAGAAGTCGGAGTCCGAGCGGCTCAACGACCAGCTGGCGCAGGCCAACGAGCAGATCACAAAGACCCGCCAACGGCTGGTCCGCACGCAGGTGCAGGCGCTGGCCATGACGGGGTTCGCCGACCCGGAGGACGCGGTCGGTGCGCTGGATCTCGACTCGTACATCGACTCTGACGGCGACATCGACGAGGCGGCCATCAAGGCGGACCTCGACGCGCTCCTGGAACGCAAGCCGCACTGGGCGAAGAGCCAGCCCCCGGAGGGCCCGCGGCGCCCCGCACCGGATCGCACTCAGGCGTCCGGCGCCAACAAGAGCAGGCCCCCCACCCCGGGCGACGAGTTCGCCGGGTGGCTGAAACCGCAGCTCAAGATCAAGTAGCTGCTGAAAGAAGGACACCATGGCGGTCACCGCCCCCCTGAAGATCTCCGATGTCAACGATGCGCTCCTGCCGCGAACTCTGGCCGGGCCCATCTTCGAGAAGTCCGTGGAGTCGTCGGCGGTGATGGCGCTGGCGCGCCGCGCCCCGCTCGCGATCGACGCGACCACATCGGTGCCGATCCCGATGGACGTGCCCACCGCCGACTGGGTCGGACAGGCAGCGAAGAAGCCCCTGTCGACCTCTTCGGTCGGCGTGAAGCAGATGACGGCGAAGAAGCTCGCCGTGCTCATCCCGGTCGCCGAAGAGGTCGTCATGACCAACTCTGGCGGTCTGTGGACGCAACTCCAGGCGGATCTGCCGACGGCGTTCGCGCGGGCCTTCGACCACGCGGCGATCCACGGCAAGACCATGAAGGGCGCGACCGGGCCGTTCTCCGACTACCTCGCCATGACGTCCCAGAGTGTCGCTCTCGGTACCGCGTCGCAGGGCACCGGCGGCATCTGGCGTGACCTGGTCACCGGCATGAAGGAAGTCATCGACGAGGACTGGGACTACACCGGTACGGTCGCCGACTACCGGCTGAAGCCGGAGTTGCTGCTCGCCACGGACACGACGGGCCGCCCGATCCTGGTTGACACGCAGACCCCGGGCACGGACATGGCGTCGGCGGGCACGCTGATCGGGCACCCGCTCGCCTACTCGCGTTCGGTGTCGGGCAAGCAGCGTCGGCAGTCCGCGTCCGCGGACACGGGCCTGCGGGCGATCGGCGGCGACTGGAGCCAGGCGGCGTTCGGCGTCGGCATGGACATCACGGTGCGGATCTCCAAGGAGGCCACGTACATCGACGAGGAGGGCGGGGTCCACTCCGCGTTCCAGGAGAACCTGGTTCTCCTGCTGGCCGAGGCGTATTACGGCTACGTGCAGGGTGACGCGGACGCTTTCGTGAAGTACACCGGCACTCCGAGCGGTTCCTGATGGCGGCGGCTGTCCCGGCATCCGCGCCGGGCGGGGCAGCCAGGCCCCTTCGAATCGTCGCCAGGGTGCATGCCGCGCCTCCGGAGCACAACGCCGGCGCCGAGCACATGCTGATCAGCATGTTGCGCCCGCTGGTGGAGCGCGGCCACGACGTTTCTGTGTGGCTGTCCCGCTACGGTAAGGCCAGCCGCGAGTACGAGTACCGGGGCATCAGGGTCGTCCCGCTGGCCTCCCGGCTCGATTTCCCGTCCGCGGTTCGTAAGGCGGACGTCCTGCTGGCGCACCTGGAAACGGTGCCGTCGACGGCATCGCTCGCCCGCGGGTACGGCAAGCCGCTGATCGTGGTTTGCCACAACACGCACAAGCCCACCTTCCGGGACGCGGCTGCGGGCGGCACGGCCCTGGCGGTCTACAACTCGCTGTGGATGGAGCGGGAGGCGGAGATGTTCTTCGCCGAGTACCCGCAGTCGACGCGCCCGGAGTCGTCGCTGATCGTGCGCCCGCCGGTCTTCGCCGACGAGTACGTGACGAAGCCCGGCAAGGCCATCACGCTGATCAACTGCAACCCGGAGAAGGGCGGCAAGGTCTTGAAGGCCCTCGCCGAACGGATGCCGGACCTGCAGTTCCTGGCCGTGAAGGGCGCCTACGGGGAGCAGATCCTTCCCGACCTGCCCAACGTCGAAGTGCTTGAGCACGTCGAGGGACAGGACATGCGGGAGCAGGTGTATGCCCGCACCCGTGTGCTGCTGATGCCGTCGTCCTACGAGTCGTGGGGCCGCGCCGGCGTCGAAGCGATGGCGAGCAGCATTCCCGTCGTCGCGCACCCCACCCCGGGGCTGTGCGAGTCGCTGGGCGAGGCCGGGATCTTCGTCGACAGGCAGGACATCGACGGCTACGAGGCCGTGCTGCGCAAGCTCGCGGCGCCTGCCGAGTACCGGTTGGCGTCGAAGCGGGCGAAGGCCCGCTCGGGAGAGCTCGATCCGTCCGCTGATTTGGCGGCCTGGTGTAGTGCCGTGGAGTCCCTGGCCCGATAGGAGGCGGCGATGGCGTTCACCCCTCCGACCGTCGAGCACTTGGGTCTGTACTTGGGCCTGGGAGAGATCGACGGGAATCGGGCCGACCTGCTGATCGCATCGGCGATCTCGCTGTGTCAGACGGTCGTGAAACCGCTGCCCGAGGGTGCGGAGGCCGTGGTCCTGAGCGTGTCGGGCCGCGCGTATGTGAATCCGCAGCAGGTGTCTTACGAGACGATCGGCCCCATGTCGGTGCAGCGCCCGCAAGGCTCGGGCGGCCTGTACCTGACCAAGTCCGACAAGTCTGCGCTGAAGTCGCTGGCAGGCCGCGGTGGCGCGTTCACCGTGGATCCGACACCGGCGACTGCGGATCCGTCGCCGACGTGGCCCATCGACGACGCGGGATTTGCGGACGAGTTCGAACCCGGCTGGGGGTATGGCTGATGCCAGCCCCGTACCCGTTCGGGGAGACAGTACGGATCGTGCGTACCGGGCAGTCGTCGGGTCGGGACCCGCGCGGGCAGCCGCTTCCGGGCCCGGACGAATCCTTCGACCTCACGGGTTGTGTGGTGACGCCGCGGGCGGAGACGCCGCAGGTGGGCGGGGCGCAGCAGCAGGACCGGGACACGGTCATCGTCGGCTGGACCGTGTATGCCCCGGCCGGGCATCCGAGGATGCCGCTGCGCACCACGGATAGGGCGAGGGTGCGGGGCGTCGTCTGTGAGATCACGGGCGAGCCCGGCGACTGGGGCCGCAGCCCGTTCACCGGAACCCGCGGCGTCATCCAGTTCGCTGCCGACCGCGTCACCGGCTGACCTCTGGGAGGTTGCATGCCTGCTCGTTTCAAGATGTCCCGCAAGGGCGTCGGCCAGATGCTGCGCATGCCGGGCATGCAGGCGGAGATGCTGCGCCGCGCCGAAGTCATCAAGGGCGTCGCCGTGGCACTCTCCCCGGTCGATGAGACCGATCCGTCGGCCGGGCACTACAAGGCGTCCTGGTCCACGGACAGCACCTCGCGTGGCGGCCGGAACCGGGACCGGGCAGCCGCCTACGTCCGCAACACGGCCTACTACGCCCGCTGGGTTGAGTACGGAAACGGCACTCCGACTGGACGCGCGCACCATGTGCTGTTGCGTGCGGCAGCGATCGGCGGGCGAAACCAGTGACAGTCCCCGTCGACGTGGAGCTGGAGCTGATCGGCCGGGCCGCAGCCCGCTGGCCGGACGCTGTGGTCCGCGACGAGCTCGACAACAACCTCGGGGACGAGCTGCCGACGATCCAGATCGAGGTGCTGGGCGGCGACGACGACGGATTCCGGCTCGACAGGGTCCTCGTCGACATCAACGTCTACGCGGCCACGCGCGGTGATGCGCTCGCTCTCGCGGGCGAGGTGCACCTGTGGATGCTGCACGAGGTGCGCGCTTCCACCTCGGCGACGGCGGTGATCGGCCGCACTGGCACGATCACCCGCCCTGCGATCCGCCCCTACACGAACACCGGCCTGCGTCGTGCCGGGGCCACCTACGAAGTCTTCAATCACCCGGTCTCCTGACCGCTCCTGAGGCCCGCGCCGGACCTTCATCACCCGCCCGTGCGCGGGCTTTTCCATGTCTGGAGACAAAAGCATGGTCAACATCACCAGGTCTTCGGACCTCGCCCTCGTGGGTGCCACGGGTGGCGTGTGGGTGTCGCCCGTCGGTACACCTGCCCTTGCCTCGCCGCTGGATCAGCCGGTCGCCCCCTGGGAGCCGCTCGGCGCGCTCTCGGACGACGGCCTGACTTACGGCTTCGACGAGGACTCCCAGGAGTTCACGCCCTGGGGTCTAACCTCGCCGTTCCGCACACAGATTACTAAGAGCGTGCGGACCTTCGGGTTCACCGTGTGGGAGACCTCGCGTGTCGTCGTGACTTCGCTCCAGTACCGGCTGGATTCGGCGGACCTGGAGCCGGACGGCGACGGCCTCACCAAGTACGCGGAGACCGCGAGCCCCGTCCCGGACCGGCGCGCGTTCTGGTTCCTCGTCGTGGACGGCAGCGCCTACAAGGGCTTCTACGTGCCCCAGGGCGAGATCAACGACCGCAGCGACGTCACGTTCAAGCAGGACGAGATGTCGGCCTACGAGTGGACGATCACCACCTACCCGGACGCGGCAGGCAACACCGTCTACCACGTCGACAAGATCCCCGCGACGCCCGCCTACACGGGCTCCTGAACGGGTGGGCGGGCCAACACCGTCGGCGCGGGCCCTGGCCCGCCCACCTCTCTTTCCCCTAGCCCGCGCCCGGAACGAAGGAGGCCCGCGCCATGCCGACCACGAAGAAGGAACTCGACGCCGCCGCAGCCCAGGAAGCCGAAGCCGAGACCGGGGACGGATACGTCACCGTGCCGCTCGCCGGATACGACGGCGTCACCAAGGACGTCCGCACCCTGCCCGCCACTCGCTGGCGGGCCTCCGCCATCCGCGCCCTCAACCAGGGCGACATGGACACGTTCTTCGAACTCATCCTGCACGAGGACGACTACGAGCTATACGAGGAACTCGACCCGACCGCCGAAGGCATCGGCCACTTCGCGGAAGCCGCATCCCGCGCGGGTGGCGACGACCTGGGAAAGTCCAGTGGATCGTCTCGGTCTGGCAGGAGCACGCGGAGGCGGTAAGAGCCGACCTCATCGACCGCGGCTACGACATCACCGATGTCCTGACCGGCCGCCGCACCTGGTCGTGGCTGCGGGTACTGATCCAGCATTTGCCGCCTGAGTCGAACACGATGACGGCCCTGCGGAACGAACTGTCGGACGAGGAACTCGCCGAGCAAGCCAAGCGAGGGCATCCGGAGAAGGGTCGCTGGTCGCAGACCGATCAGCTCATCGCTGTCGTCGCTGACCGGATCGGCCAGCTGCACCACACCTACGCCTCCACGCACTCGACGCGTAAGCAGAAAGCGCCGGAGCCTATCCGCAGGCCAGGCGCCAAGGCAGTGCAAGGCAAGCAGAAGGCCAGCGAAGAGCAGTACGCGACGCTCGCTCAGATGCTCAATGGGGGCGCCGCTTAGCGCCACGGGGGGAGGCTCCCGTGCCCGCTATCTCTGTCGGCTCCGTCGAGGTCGACGTCATCCCCAACGCGACCGGAGTTCAGGAGCGACTGCGTGCCGCTCTGGTGCCCCCCGCGTCGGAGATCGGCGACGAGGTCGGCCGGATCATCGGCCGCCAGATCGCCCAGCACATCACCCCGGCGGTGCGGAACGGCATCCAGAACGGCGCGAAGGCGGCGCGGCCCGCCGCCACCCGCGCAGGCAATGACACGGGTGGGGCGTTCGCCCGGTCTTTGCGGGCCCGCCTGGAGGCGGCGTTCCGCAGCATGCCCAAGCTCAACGTCGGGCTGAACGACACGGGCGTCGACGCGGACCTGGCCCGGCTGCGGGCCCGCCTGGAGGCCCTGTCGAACAAAACCGTCGGCGTCGACATCGACGCCGAAACCGCCCGCGCACAGGCCGCAGACATCGAGGAACGGCTGCGCCGCATCGGCGCCGCCCACCCCAACGTCGCCGTCCGCGCCGACACCGCGGCGGCCATCGCCCAGCTGCAGGCGCTCCAAGCGGAAATCGACGACGTCACCCGGGACCCGGCGCGGGTCCGCGTAGAGACCGACGGCACCTTCGGGCAGCGTCTTCGTGCCGCCGTGCAGCAGGCCGAAGCATCCCTGCCGAACATCAACATCGGGGCGGACACGACACCGGCCGAGGTTGAGGTGGCCCGGCTGCGGGCGCAGCTCACCGCCCTCCGCGAGGTGCGGATCGGCGTCGACATGGACGCCGCGACCGCCCAGGCCCGTATCGCTGCGGTCCAGGCCCGGCTGCAGGCGCTCGCCGCCTCAGACGCGGATGTCGCGGTGCGCATCGACACGGGTGCTGCCGCCGCGCAGCTGGCCGCGATCCGCGCACAAGTTGCCGCGCTCGACGGCAAACGCATCAACATCCGCACCGATGTCAGCACAGCCCAGGCCATGGCCGCACTGTTCGGGCTCACTGTGGCCCTTGGTGGCGTTGCCGCGATTCCGGCGATTCCGGTGCTGGCTGCCGGGCTGGGGAGTCTCGCGGCGGCTGCCACTGCGGCCGGGGCGGGTGTCGGGG
>NZ_JASKYR010000001.1:0-74387 GCF_041028215.1 Streptomyces flavofungini | reverse complement strand
CCTCCCCCCCCGGCGGATGGTGTCGCACGGCAGCCCTCCCCCTGCTCGCCGCTCTGTAGAAAACCGCTCATGCGGTTTGTACTGTGGAGTACGAATTGGCGGGCGAGTTCTTCATCCGGGATGGAGCCGCTGTGTCGGTGAAGCCATATCCATAATGCGGCGCGACTCGGCGCGTGGGCCATGGAGCGGCTCGGAGCTCGGGAGGGCGCCCCATGGTCAAGCAGGAACGTGCCGTGCGAACCCGCAAGGCGTTGCTCACCGCCGCGGCCGACGGGTTCAGCCGTGCGGGCTACGGTCCCGCCTCACTGCTCGACATCAGCCGCAACGCCGGCGTGACCAGTGGGGCGCTGCACTTCCATTTCCCCACCAAGGCGGCGCTGGCCTCCGCGGTCATGACGGCCGCGGCGCGGCGGCTGCACGAGATGGTGGAGCGCTGCGAGATGCGGATGCGCTCCGGTGGCGCACTGCAGCTGCTGGTGGACGTCGGGCATGAACTGGCCCTTGCCATGCGGGAAGACACGGTCCTGCGGGCCGGATTCGACCTCGACGGCGATCCCGGGTGTCCCAAGGGCGTCGGAGGGGTGCGCCATCTCCTGTGGGGGTGGATCAGCGCGACGCTGGAGAAGGCGGACAAGGCGGGGGAGTTGCGGCAAGGGGTGCCGGTCGACCAGGTGGCGAGGGCCGTCTTCGCGAGCACGGTGGGATTCCAGATGCTCGGCAGGCAGGACCCGACCTGGGTCTCACGGCGGATGCAGACCCGGTTCTGGAGCCTGGTGCTCCCGCAGATCGCGGCCGGACGGCGAGGCCTGAGCGCGGCGGGCTCCTGAGTGCGCGGCGTCCGTCCGGCCGCATGGTGAGCGCCCGCCCGGCGTATGCGGAATGAGGAACGCGAGCGGGATCGCGACCGGCGGCGGAGGTGTTCAACCTCTAGTTTCACAAAAGAAACCGGTGGACCCGTATATTTTATGGCACCCTTCGATCACGCTCATTCACCGTTGAACTGCCGGGAAGAGGGAAACCCATGACCCTGCTCGTTCGCCAGCAAGAGCACAGTGCCGTATCCGCCCCTCGGGCAGCGCACGACCTGCCCAGGCTCACCACCACGGTTCCCCGGGAGTACGTCCACCGTGCCGGGCACGCCGAGGTGTTCCTCACCGGGTGCCGCCGCCTGGACAACGACCGGTTCGCCCTCACCGGGCAGTGGCCGCGCGCGCACACCTTCTTCACCGACGCGGACGGCACGCGGCACGACCCCACGCAGGCGGCGGAGACGATCCGCCAGGTCGGTCTGCTGCTCGCGCACTCGGAGTTCGGGGTGCCCCTGGGCCATCAGTTCCTGCTGCGAGACATGGAGTACTCGGTCAACCCGGACGAGCTGGAAATAGGCCCCGGCCCCAGTGAACTGACGCTCCTGGCCCTCTGCACCGACGTGAAGTGGAGAGGCGACCGGGTCACGCAGTTCGCCATGGCGATCACCATCGAGCGCGATGGACGGCACGTGGCGGCCGGCAGCGGACACTTCTCCTGCATCGCCCCCGCCGCCTACCGCCGGCTGCGCGGAACGGAACGCGTCACCGCCGCGGCCGTGCCCAAACCCCGCTTCCTCACCGTCGATCCACGACGGGTGGGCCGCTCCGGCGCCGCCGATGTCGTCCTGGCGCCTACCGGCCGCCCTGGCCACTGGCTGCTCAGCCCGGACAGGAGCCACCCCATTCTCTTCGAGCACGGCGGCGACCACATACCGGGCATGGTGCTGATAGAAGCGGCGCGACAAGCGGCGTGCGGCCTGCGGGGTGAGGTGTTCGTACCGGTCCAGGTCGCCACCGATTTCCACCGGTACACCGAGTTCGACACCCCGTGCTGGATCGACGCGGTGACCGTGCCCTCCACCCGGCCGGGCATGACCGGCGTCCACGTCACCGGGCACCAGGAGGGCGAGGAGGTCTTCAGCGCCCGGCTGACCGGTTACTGCCGCGGGACCGACGGATTCGCCGACGCACCGGCCGATACGCCCGGAGCATGAGCTGAACGCCCGAAGGACGAGGTATGCGGCAGCGTGTGCTCGCTCTCAGCACGGCGGGGGCGGGGCGGGCCGGGAGATCACCGACGGGGCACCGCCTGAGCCGAGTGTCGCGGTGAGCCCCGCGTCGACGGGGAGCACCACTCCCGTGATCCACCGCGACCTCGGGCCGGCCAGGAACAGCACGGCGTCCCCCACGTCCCAGCCCGTTCCCTCGACGGCCAGCGGCGCCGCGTGCCGCCGCTGTTCGCGGGCGCTCTCGTCGATGCCCTGGGAGTGCACCATCGGGGTGTGGACGTAGCCGGGAGCGACCGCGTTCACCCGGATCCCCTCAGGACCGTGATGGGCGGCCATGGTCCGGGTCAGACCGATCACCGCCGCCTTCGTCGTGGGATAGGCCACCTGCGGGTGGCCGCCGACGAGTCCGACCGCAGAGGACATGTTGATGATCGACCCTCCGCCCTCCGCGCGCATGCGGGGGATGGCGGCCCGGGACATCAGCATCATCGACGTCAGGTTGAGACGCAGGCACGCGTCCCAGTCCTGCGGGTCCACATCGACCACGGTTCCGGCAGGGCCGGCGACACCGACATTGTTGACCAGGATGTCGAGCCTGCCGAAGGTCTCGCAGGTCCGGCGCACCACGTCGGCACACTCCTGCGGGCTGGTCACGTCGGCGGTGACCAGCAGAGCGTCCTTTCCCCGCGCAGCGATGAGGTCCCGGGTCCCGGCCATGTTCCCTGCGGTGGAGTCGACCACCACCACGTGCGCCCCGGCCTCGGCGAGCAGAACCGCCGCGGCCCTGCCGTTTCCGATGCCCGGCGCACGCGAGCCGCCGCCGGTGACGATCGCGACCGCGCCCCCGAGACCGAAGTCGATGGTCATGCCGACCTTCCTTTCCGCACGGTTGGATCCACAACAAGGAGATGCCGCGACGCCCTGAACGCCTCCGCCGGCCGTCAGATCTGCCGCGTGCGGCCGGCCCAGTAGCGCTCGCGCACGGCGCGCTTGAGGACCTTTCCGTTCGCGCTGCGTGGCAGCGCGGTGACGAAGTCCACCTGCTTGGGCGCGCGGATGCTGCCGAGCGTCTTCCTGCACAACGCGATCAGTTCGTCGGCGGACATCCGGGCACCGGGATTGGGCTCCACCACCGCGGTGACCGCCTCTCCCCAGTCGTCGTGCGGAACACCGATCACCGCGCAGTCCTGGACCGCGGGATGGCTCCAGATGACCTGCTCGATCTCGCTCGGGTAGATGTTCAGCCCACCAGAGATGATCATGTCCTTCTTGCGGTCGGTGATGAACAGATAGCCCTCCGCGTCGAAGTGGCCGATGTCGCCGGTGTGCAGCCATCCGTCGACGATGGTCTCGGCTGTCGCGCCGGGTGCCGCGTAGTAGCCCTTCATGACGAGATCGCCGCGTACGCAGACCTCTCCGGACTCCCCCGCGGGGACCCGCTGACCGCTGCCGTCCCGGATCTCGACGGAGACCAGCGGGTACGGGCGGCCGCAGGACGTCAGCCGTTCGTCCGGCGCCACGGACCCGCCCGCGAAATGCTCGTCGGGGCGCATGAAGGACACTCCGGCGAACGCTTCCACCTGGCCGTAACACTCCATCAGTACCGGTCCGAACAGCTCGATGGCCCGCCGGAGCTTCTCGGCCGACATGGGAGCCGCGGCGTACAGCAGGTAGCGCAGGGAGGACAGGTCGCGCTCCGCGAGCCCCGGGGCCTCCATCAGCCGGTAGACGACGGTGGGGGCGAGGAAGAGCTCGGTGACCCGGTGCCGCTCGACGGCGTCGAGGATCGCCGTCGGTTCGGCCCCCGGCAGAAAGACCACCGTGCCACCGCGTGCCGTGGCGGCGAGGCTGATCACGCCGGAGGCATGGCTGAGAGGCAGCGCCGCGAGATCGACGATCGGGTCCCCGGAGCCGTACTGGAACGCCATCATCAGGTGCGCCAGGCAGGTGGACAGCGAGCGGTGCGTATTCATCACCCCCTTAGGCTCACCGGTCGTGCCGCCGGTGGAGGAGATCGCCACCACGTCGTCCATCGCGTAGTGCACGCGCGGTGATGCCGTCGGCAGGCCCCGCGTCCACTCCGCCAGCGAGGGGGCGCCGGCCGCGGCGGTGTCCAGACACACGTAGTGCCTGACCTTCGCCAGCGAGGGCGCCATCTCGGCCACGGCCGATGCCGTCGAGCCGTGGAAGAGGAGCACCTCGCAGTCGAACGCGTCGATCACGCGCCGCAGGTCCGATGCGGGGGTGGCGGGGTTCAGCGGCACCCAGGTGGCTCCGGCCCGCCAGATGCCGAGTACGCCGATCCAGGCACGCGCGTCATTGGGCGACAGCACGCCGACTTTCGTCCCCTGAACGCATCCCGCTCGCGACAGGGCGTGGGAGATCTGGCACGAGAGATCTCCTGCCTCGTCGAACGTCCAGGCCCGCTCACCGCAGACGTAGGCGACCGAGCCCGGAGCGTGCCGTCGGCCTCGGTCGAAGAAGTCGATGATCGCCATTACGCCCCCAGTACCGTGATCGCGGCGACCGCTTCCTCGCCGCCGTAGAATCCGCCGCTGTTCTCCGCGAGCGCGATGCGAGCACCGGACACCTGCCGGATACCGGCCTCGCCGCGCAACTGCCCGACCAGCTCGTACACCTGGGCCAGTCCGGTCGCGCCCAGCGGATGCCCCTTCGCTTCCAGGCCTCCCGACGGGTTCACCGGGATCCGGCCGCCCAACGCCGTCTCCCCGGCCTCGGCGGCCGCACCCCCCGCTCCGGGCTCGCACAGGCCGAGCAGTTCGGTCTGCTGGATCTCGCCGAAGGCCGTGGCGTCGTGCAGTTCGGCCACGTCGATGTCGCGCGGGCCCACTCCGGCCCGCTCGTACGCACGGACCGCCAGCAACGCGCCGATGTGCTGATCCCACGCGTCCTGCGGGTGGACGACGCCGGTGCCGAGCACCTGCGCCAGGACGCGCACCGCCCGGGCCCGCCCGGCCAGCCGCCGCAGCCCCCGCTGCCCGCAGACCACCACGGCGGCCGCCCCGTCGGTGACCGGCGCGCACATCGGCACGGTTAGCGGGAACGACAGGGCGCGAGCGGCGAGGACCTCCTCGATGGTGAAGTCCTTGCGGTGCTGTGCCTTGGCGTTGTGCACGGAGTGCCGGTGGTTCTTGGCAGAGGCGGCGGCGAACTGCCGCTGTGTGGTGCCGAAGCGCCGCATGTGCGCGCGTGCCATGGCCGCGTAGATGTCCATGAAGATGCTGCGACTGCCCGCGTGGGAGTCGTCGCTCTCACCGCCCAGTGCGGTCAGAGCCCGCGCCAGCCCCTCGGGATCCGATCGATCGTACGCGCCTTCGAAGACCGCCATGGTCCTGTCCCGGTCGGCGACGTTCATCTTCTCGGCACCCACCGCCAGCGCGATGTCCACGGCTCCGGCCCGGACCTGGTCCGCCGCCAGATGCAGCGCCGTGGCACCCGTGGCACAGGCGTTCTCGACGTTGTACACCGGTATCCGCTCGAAGCCCATGCCCCGCAGTGCGATCTGGCCGCCCACCATGAGCTGCCCCTGAAGCGCCCCCTGCGTGGTGTTCCCGAAGAAGGCCGCCTCCACGTGACGGCGCTCCAGACCGGCGTCGGCCAGCGCCTCCCGTACGGCCTCCGCCGCCAGGTCCGGCACGCCGCGGCCGTCGTGGCGGGCGAATCTCGTCATCCCCACGCCGGCGATCCATACCTGCTCCGACATGGAGCAACTCCTTGGTCCCAGGGGCCTCCCGCGGGGAGAGACCCGGTCGAATGGATGCTCAGGGGCAGCCGACCACCTGAGCCGCGTAGGAGAGGCCCGCTCCGAAGCCGAGCAGGAGAACCGGAGCGCCGCTGTGGATCTCGGCCCGTTCCACGAGCTTGGACAGGGCGAGGGGGACGCTGGCCGCCGAGGTGTTCCCGGAATCGACGACATCACGGGCAATGACCGCGTTGGCGGCGCCGATCTGCCTCGTCACGGCCTCGATGATGCGCAGATTGGCCTGGTGCGTGACGACGGCGGCCAGCTCGGACGGAGCGACACCGGCCTGCTCGCAGGCCTGGCGCGCGACGGGTGCCAGGGAAGTCATCGCCCAGCGGTAGACGACGTGCCCGTCCTGACGGAACAGGGCGGGCGGGCCGGCCGGCCCCGTGGTGCCCAGGGTGATGGCGGATCCGCGTTCGGGCTGCGAACCCCACACCACCGGTCCGATGAGGCCGGGCCGGGAGGCATCCGCCGCCGTGACGACCGCGGCACCTGCCCCGTCACCGAAGATGACGCAGCTCGAACGGTCCGTCCAGTCGAGGAAGTCGCTCATCTTGTCCGCTCCGACGACCAGGGCGGTACGGCTGCGACCTCCCCGGATGGCGAGATCGGCGGTGGCGAGGGCGTGGGTGAACCCGGCACAGGCGGCGTTGAGGTCGAAGACGGCGGCGGCCGGCACTCCCAGGTGGCGGGCGACCTGGGCGGCGGTGCTCGGCATCCGGTCCACCGCCGTGCACGTCGCGACGAGAACCAGATCGATGTCCGCGGCGTCGACCCCGGCCCGGGCGACGGCTTTGGCGGCGGCCCCGATCGCCATGTCCGCGACGCTTTCGTCCTCGGCGGCGATATGGCGGGTGGTGATACCGACGCGGGACCTGATCCACTCGTCGGAGGTGTCGACCATGGCGGCGAGCTCGTCATTGGTCAGGACGCGGGTCGGCAGGTGATGGGCGATCGACAGGATGCGGCCTGCGGTGGTGGCGGTCACGGGTCCTCCAGGGGGTCACGTTGCGGAATGCGAGGGCGCTGCGGCTGCCCGGGCGGCACCGCGCAGCGATGACTCAGAAGGCGCCAGGCGACGGCCCGACAGCGTCTGCCGCGTCCCGCACGGCCGTGCCGGCCAGGGCATCGGTGATCGTCGTCAGCACGTCGGAGACCGCTGAGTGCAGGAAGAAGTGGTCACCGGGCAGAAGGACCAGCCGCGAGCGGTCGCGGGCCTGTCGGAGCCACAGGTGCAGCTTCCCGCTCGCCACGAGCGGGTCCGCCTCGCCGCCGAAGACCGTCAAGGGCACCGCCAGCGGTGTCAGCGCCCGGTACTCGTAGGTCTCAAGGACGCAGAAGTCGGCGCGCAGCGCGGGCAGGAGAAGCTCCATCAGCCCGGCGTCGGCCAGGAGCTCGGGCGGCGTGCCGCCGAGGAAGCGCAGCTCCTCGAGCACATCGGCGTCCGGCGCCGCGTGGATCGGCCGCCGGGTGCGCGGCAGGTCGGGGGCGGCCGTACCGGAGACGAACAGGTGCGCCGGCTGCGGCAGCCCCCGCTCACGCAGCGTCCTGGCCAGTTCGAAGGCGATCAGACCGCCCATGCTGTGGCCGAACAGGGCATAGGGCTGGTCCAGGTGCCCGGCCAGCGCGTCCGCCAGCATCTCGGTGATCAGCGACATCCTGCTCACCGGGGTCTCGCTCCAGCGGGTACCACGGCCGGGAAGCTCCAGCGGGTGAACCCGCACGTGCTCGGGCGCCAGATCGCGCCACGTCCGGTACGCCGACGCGTTCCCGCCCGCGTAGGGCAGGCAGAAGAGACGGGTTCCCGGCTCGTCTCCCGGCTCCGACTGGGCGAACCACGGGTTGGGCATGTGTACCTCTCCTGGGTCGTGTTCCGGCGCGTGGCGTGCCCGCGCGGGTCAGACGGCCACGCCGCCGTCGATCTGGAAGGTGGTGCCGGTGATGTAAGCGGCCCGGTCCGAGAGCAGGAAGGAGACCAGGTCGGCCACCTCGTGCGGCTCTCCGAACCGGCCCAGCGGAATGCGCCGGCGGAACTCCTCCCGCAGTTCGGCCGGCAGCTCCAGGACGGGGTCGGTGGCGACGAAGCCGGGCACGACCGCGTTGGCCCGGATTCCGTACCGGCCTGTCTCACGGGCCAGGGACTTGGTGAACCCGATGATCCCGGCCTTCGAGGCGGCGTAGTTGGTCTGCCCGGCGTTGCCGTGCAGACCGGCGATGGAGGACATCGTCACGATCGCACCGCGCCGGCGCTCGATCATCCCGTTGATGACGGTCCGGCAGACGTAATAGGTGCCGTCGAGGTTGACCCGCTGTACATCGCTCCAGTCGGCGTCCTCCATGGCGGCCAGCGGGCCGTCGCGCAGCACGGCCGCCGAGGTGACCACGGCGGAGACCGGGCCGAGTGTCTCCTCGGCCGCGTCGACGAACTCCTCCACCGCGAGGCTGTCGCCGACGTCGGTGCGGCGGAAGTACGTCCGCCGTCCCAGCGCGCCGATCTCCTCCGCGAGGCTCCGGGCGGCGGTCGAGTCGGAGGCGTAGCACACCGCCACGTCGAAGCCGTCCTTGGCGAGCCGCACCGCGACGGCGCGCCCGATGCCGCGTGAGCCGCCCGCCACCAGCGCCACCGGGGCCGCCTGCGCCGCCCCCGCCGGTTCGGCCGCGGTGCTCATGCCCTGCCCTCCCGGTCCTCCGTGGCCAGTTCCTCCGACACCAGCAGGCGGCGCAGCTCCTCTTCCACCTCGTCGTCGGTCAGCGCGGCGAGGGAGTCCAGGTCCGCCTCGGGCTCGGCGCGGCTGAGTACCTCGATGGCGTTCTCGAGCCGGTCCGCCGCCGGACGGGGGCCGGCCTCCAGCAGCGCGGCGGTGTGCGCGACGGTGGGCAGATCGAAGAAGGCCCGCAGGTCGAGTTCGGTGCCGAGCCGGTTCGTGAGCCGGGTGCCGATCTGGACCGCGGCCAGTGAGTGGCCGCCGAGGGCGAAGAAGTCGTCGTCGACGCCGATCCCCTCCACCCCGAGGATCTCCTGCCACACCTCGGCGACAACGCGCTCGCGGTCGGTGCGCGGGGCGATGCAGGGCGTGTCCAGCTCGGGGCGCGGGTGGCTGGCGCCGGGCGGGGCGAGCTGCTCCATCTCCCGCCGCAGCCGCTCCGGGGTCAGGGACCTGGCCAGCTCGCGTACGGCCGCGAAGTCCCGGTGGCTGACGACGACGTGGCCGGGCAGACCGGACGCGCCGAGGAGACGGGCGAAGACCTCCTTGCCCTCCTCCTCGGTGATCCCCTCGGCAAGGGTGCGCAGGACACCGGCGGGTTGCTCGTCCGCCGCCGGCGCGCTGCTGTCGACGGCAGGCTCGGCGGCGCGCAGGATCTGATCGCGCAGGGCCGCGGGGTCGTTGATCCGCTTGATGGTGAAGTCGGCGATGCGGGCCAGCAGCCGGCCGTCCGGGTCGAGGAGCTCGATGTCGCACGTACTGGTCTCGCCCGCGGAGTCGCCTGCGCCCTTCACCTCCACGTAGGCGTGGACGGTGCTGGTCAGGCCGTGGAAGAAGCGCAGGCTGCGATAGCTGAACGGCAGATAGTAGGTATCGGGTGCGTGGACCCGCGCGGTGCCGCCCGCGGCGTCGAGCAGCGCGGGGTGGAGCAGGTAGTCGTCGAGGTCGGCGTGGTAGGCGTCGTCGAGGCGGAGGGTGGCCATCACCCGCTGCGGACCGACCTGTATCTCGCGCATGCACTTCCAGCGCGGCCCGAAGGAGAACTCGATCGGCCCGCCCTTCTCGAACCGGTCCAGGCGCAGGCCGAGCCTGATGGCCTGCTCGGTGTCGAGCACCTTCGTCACGCCACAGTCGGCGAGCAGTTCGTCCAGGTCCCGCACGGTCTCCGGCGCCGCTTCGGGGAAGGCGACGGTGCCGCGCGCGTGATCGGTCCAGGCGCGGGCCCCGGGAGCGCCGGTCCGGCTCTGCACCGCGAAGTGCCACCGCCCGTCGCGTTCTTCGATGGTGGTGAAGACCTCTCGGCTCTGCCCGTCGGGTACGACGACGGGGATCATGTACTGCACGTCGCCGATCTCGATGTCCCGTCCGGCCGCCTGTTCGGCGACGGCGGCCCGTACCAGTTCCAGGTAGGCGGTGCCGGGGACGAGCCCGTGGTCCTGGATTCTGTGGTCCGCCACGATCCAGCTCTCCTCGGTGCTGAGGACCGTGCTGTAGGTGCGGGAGGTGGGGGTGGAGCGCACCAGGCGCCGCAGCAGCGGGTGACCGTCGAGCGGAGTGCCCGCGGAGTCCAGGCCGAACCGGGAGCCGAGACCGGCCGCCATACCCACATCACGCCAGGTGTCCCAGCCGACGGCCGTGACCGGCAGCCCGCTCTCACGGCGCTTGTGCTGCGCCCACGCGTCGAGGAAGGCATTGGCTGCCGCGTAGTCGCTCTGCCCGGGACCGCCCAGGACGGATGTCACCGAGGAGCAGAGGAGCATGAAGTCGAGCTCGTCCTCCCGGCAGACCTCGTCGAGAACGAGCACCCCGTGTGTCTTGGCGGCCAGGACCTGGGCGGCGTCGTCCGGTGTCTTGGTGACGATCATGCCCTGGGAGGGCAGGCCGGCTGCGTGCACCACACCATTGAGGGGCCCTCCCACCGCCCGCACCTCGCCGACCGCCCGGCGCATCTGCTCCTCATCGGTGACGTCGGCGCGCGGCAGGACCAGGCGGGCACCGAGCGACTGGAGGTGACGCAGCCGTTTGATGAGCACGCTGGTGGTGTCGGCGTCGTCGTGGGCGCTGAGGTAGGCGTCCCAGGTGCCGGGCGCCGGGAGCGCGGAGCGGCCGAGCAGACCGAGGACCGGCCGGTCGACCGAGGTGGCGATGTGCTCGGCGAGGGCGAGACCGACCCCGCCGAGACCGCCGGTGACGAGGTAGACGCCGTCGTCGCGCAGCGCGGTGCGCTCCTCCTTCCCACCGGCGACCCAGTCCACCCGGTCGAAGCCGCGGACCCATACGTGCCGTCCGCGCACCGCGAGTTCGGTGCCGGTGCCGGTTCCGGTGCCGTCGAGAGCCGTGAGGACGGTGTCGGCGGCCCGGCCCGCCGCGGCGCCGGTGATGTCCCAGACCCGGCACTGTGTGCCCGCGGTCTCCTGGGGGATCACCGTGGCCGCCCCGAGCAGAAGGGAGTTCTCGGGCTTCAGCGTCTCCTCGCCCGTGACGTCGAACACCCCCTCGCAGAGGACGTCGAGGGTGACCGGAGCGGGCAGCCGTACGGAGCCGAGGGCCTGGGCGAGAGCCAGGAGGCTGTCGAAGCCGGTGCGGCGCGCGGCGTCCAGCCGGGCGCGGACAGGCGCGGTGCCGTCCGTGGGCCCCTCGGCCGTGCTCCACAGGTGGACGAAGCGGATGCGCCGCCCGTCCCCGGCCGCGAAGGGAAGCGCGGCCACGGACGAGGCGAGCACCGACAGGTGGTCCCGGTCGGCGGGGTCCAGGGTCCAGGCGTGGTCGCCGTTCTGTGCCGGGCCGGTGCCGGCCGTGACGCGCACGACACGGTCTCCGGCCGCCACCAGACGGTCGGCGATGCCCTCACCGAGGGCGAGCTCCGCGCCCAGGACGACCCAGGTGTCGCCCGTGGCGGTGACCGCCTGCCGCTCCGGCAGGGCCAGGCGCTGCCAGACGGGAGCGTAGAACCAGTTGTCCGCGGGGACGTGGGCGGGTTCGGCGTCCCGCGGTGTGCCGGGGTGCCCGGAGGGCTCGATCCAGAAGCGCCGCCGCTGGAAGGGGTAGCCCGGCAGGGGCACGGGACGTGGACGGCCGGAGCCGAGGACGGACTCCCAGTCGACGTGCACACCTGCGCTCCAGACCGCCCCGAGACCGCTCAGCAGGTAGGCCTCGTCGCCGGTGCGTTCGCCCGGGTGGGGCAGGGAGCCCGCGACGGTGCGCGCGGGGGACCAGGACCGGTGGGCGCGCACGAAGTTCGCCAGGTTCTGACCGGGACCGGCCTCCAGCGGTACGAGGAAGGGGTCGGCGAGCAGCACGTCGAGCGCGTCGGAGAACCGGACCGGCTGACGCAGATGTGCGCCCCAGTACTCGGGGCTCGTCGCCTCCTCGTCGGTGATCCAGGTACCGGTGACGTTCGAGAGGAAGGGGATGGCCGGGGGATTCAGGGTGACGGTGCGGACCTCCTCGATGAACGGGGCGACGGCACCGTCCATGTCGGGGGAGTGGAAGGCGTGCGAGGTGTGCAGACGACGGCACCCCACCCCCTCGTTCTTGAGGCGCCGCTCGAAGGAGTCGACGGCCCCCGGATCGCCGGCGACCACGGTGAGCGCCGTGGAGTTGACGGCGGCGAGGGACAGGCCTTCGCCCAGCCGGGCGACGGTCTCCTCCTCCGGGAGGAAGACGCTGAGCATCGCGCCGGGCGGCATCTCCTGGACGAGGCGGCCGCGAGCCGCGACCAGGCGCACCGCGTCCCGCAGCGAGAACACGCCCGCCAGACAGGCGGCGACGTACTCACCGATGCTGTGCCCGGCCATGGCCCGGGGTTCGACACCCCAGGACTGCCACTGCCGGGCGAGCGCGTACTCGACGCAGAACAGCGCGCTCTGGGCGAACCGGGTCCGACGCAGCCGTTCGGCGCCGTGAGGATCGTCCGCGCCCAGCACCAGGGTGCGCAGATCCTCACCCAGGAACGGGGTGAACAGCTCGGCGCAGCGGTCGAACTCGGCGGCGAAGACGCCTCGCCGCTCGTACAGGCCGCGCGCCATGCCGGGGTACTGGGAGCCCTGGCCGGGAAAGAGGAACGCGACCGGCGCGTCGTCCGCGGCAGCTGCCGGGGGCGGGCCCTGTGCCAGCCGGCGCAGCGCGGAGACCGCCTCGTCGCCACTGCGGGCGACGACGGCAGCACGGTGGTCGAACTGGGCCCGGCGGCGGGCCAGGGTGTGGGCGACGGCGTCCAGGGGGAGGTCCGCGGCACTCTCCAGCCGGTCGGCCAGCCGCCCGGCGGCCTCGGCGAGCGCGGATGCCGACTTCGCCGAGAGCGGCAGCAGGCGGGTCCGCGCGGCGTCGTCGGCCCCTTCATGGGGTTGGGCCGGTTCCTCGGCTGGAGCCTCCTCCAGGACCACGTGGACATTCGTGCCGCCGATGCCGAAGGAGCTGACACCGGCCCGGCGGGGCTCGTCCTCACGCGGCCAGGCACGCAGCGCGGTGTTCACGTAGAACGGTCCGGACTCCAGCTTCAGGCCGGGGTTGGGCCGCTCCCAGTGCAGGGTCGGCGGGATCGCCTCGTGCTTGAGGGAGAGAGCCGCCTTGATGAGTCCGGTGACGCCCGCGGCCGCGTCGAGGTGACCGAGGTTGCTCTTGACCGAGCCGATCGCACAGTGGTCACCGCCGTCGGAGCCCGCGCCGTAGGCACGCGTGAGAGCGGCCAGCTCGATGGGGTCGCCGAGCGGTGTGCCGGTGCCGTGGGTCTCGACATAGCCGACGGTGGCGGGGTCGACGCCGGCCAGCTCCAGCGCCTCGGTCACGACCTCGGCCTGGCCGTCGACACTCGGCGCGGTGTAACCGGCCTTCAGGGAACCGTCGTTGTTGGCGGCCGTGGCCAGGATGACCGCGTCGACGCCGTCACCGTCGGCCCGCGCGTCGGCGAGGCGGCGCAGGACGACGATGCCGGCGCCGTTGCCGGGCACGGTCCCTTGCGCGTCGGCGTCGAAGGCCCGGCAGGTCCCGTCCGGGGAGAGGATGCCGCCGGGTTCGTGCAGGTATCCGGCGCGCAGCGGGGCGCTCACGGACACGCCGCCGGCCAGGGCGATGTCGCACTCGCCGCTGATCAGGCTCTGGCAGGCCAGGTGCACCGCAGACAGGGAGGTGGAGCAGGCTGTCTGCACGGTGATCGCGGGACCCCTGAGGTCCAGCTTGTACGCGGTACGCGTGGCCAGGAAGTCCTTGTCCGAGGCGAGCATCACCTGGTACATGCCGGACGTGTCCAGCACCTGCTGGTTGTTCATGAGGTTGAACAGCAGGTAGGTGTTGAGGCCCGCGCCCGCGAAGACGCCGATGCGGCCGTCGAAGCGGGCCGGGTCGACCCCGGCGGACTCCAGCGCGTGCCACGCGCATTCGAGGAAGACGCGGTGCTGGGGATCGAGGAGCTCGGCCTCGCGAGGGCTGAAGCCGAAGAAGCCCTCGTCGAACAGGTCGGCGTCGTCCAGTGCGCCCTTGGCCCTGACGTAGTCCGCGCGGGCGAGGGAAGCGGGGTCGACGCCGGCTTCGGCGAGGTCCTCATCGGTGAGGGCGGTGATGCCCTCGCGGCCCTGCGCGAGGTTGTTCCAGAGGGTCTCCACGTCGCCGGCGCCGGGGAAGCGGCCCGCCATGCCGATGATGGCGACGCGATCGAGGGCCTGGTCCTGGTCCTGGTCCTGGTGGTGCTGTGACACGTGGATCACCTGTCTCCGCGAGAGGAAGCCCGGCGTTCGGCCGCCTGTTGCCGCCGGTTACGGGACTGACGTCGGTTGTGTGCGCGTTGCCTGGCGCTCCGGCCGGCGGTGTCGGGGGCGTTGCCGGGGCCGCCGAGGCGGGCGGCGAGGGATTCGACCGTGGGGTGCTGGAACAGCTCGACCATGGTCAGGTCGTGGCCGAGCTCGCTGGCGAGCCCGGTCCGGAACTCGGCCATGAGCAGGGAGTGCCCGCCGAGGTCGAAGAAGTTGTCGCGCAGCCCCACGCGCTCGACCCCCAGCAGACCGCGCCACATCTCGGCGAGCGTCTGCTGCAGCCCGGCCCCGGGGGCGATGAACCGGGGCCCGAGGTCCGGTCGTCCTGTCCGCGGCGCCGGCAGGGCCTTGCGGTCCGTCTTGCCGCTGGGGGTCAGCGGCAGGGCGTCCAGCACGGTGAAGGATGACGGGACCATGTACTCCGGAAGGTGCTCGCGCAGATGGGCGCTGAGCTCGGCTCCGGGCGCGGTGCCGGCCGCGGGAGTGACGTAGGCGGCCAGACGGACGTCACCGGGGGAGAACTCGTGGGTGATGACGACCGCTTCGCGCACGGCGGCGTGCCGGGTCAGCACGGCCTCGATCTCGCCCAGTTCGAGCCGCTGACCGCGGAGCTTGACCTGGTGGTCGAGACGGCCGAGGAACTCCAGCGCGCCGTCCGGGCGGTGCCGGGCCAGATCGCCGGTGCGGTAGATGCGGGCGCCGGAGACGAACGGGTCGTCCGTGAAGCGCTCGGCGGTCAGCTCCGGGCGGCCGAGATAGCCGCGGGCCAGCCCCCGGCCCCCGATGCACAGTTCTCCGGGGACTCCGGCGGGAACGGGCCGGTCGTGGCGGTCCAGCACGTACACGCGGGTGTTGGCGATGGGATGGCCGATGGGCACCGGGCGGGGGTCGTCCTGTGGGCGGCAGTGCCAGGCGGTGACGTCGATGGCGGCCTCCGTCGGGCCGTACAGATTGTGCAGCTCCGCCGAGTACAGGGCGAGGAAGCGGTCGTGCAGATCACGCGGGAGCTCCTCACCACTGCAGAAGACGCGCCGCAGAGGCGCCGAGCGCTCCGGCGGCTCGGCGAGGAAGAGCCGCAGCATCGACGGCACGAAGTGGATCGTGGTGATCCGCTCCGCGGCGATCGTGGCGGCCAGGTAGGCGGTGTCGCGGTGCCCGTCGGGCCGGGCCATCACGAGGACGGCGCCGCTCATGAGAGGCCAGAAGAACTCCCACACCGACACGTCGAAGGAGAAGGGAGTCTTCTGCAGCACCCGGTCGGAGGAGTCCAGGCCGTAGGCGTCCTGCATCCACAGCAGCCGGTTGCGCAGGGCGGCGTGCACGTTCATCACGCCCTTGGGCCGGCCCGTCGATCCGGAGGTGAAGATGACGTACGCCAGGTCCTCGCCGTGCACGCCCGCGTCCGGATCGTCCGGGGAGTGTGCCGCCAGGTCGCCGGCGAGCTCCTCCATCCGCAGGACGGGGCAGCCGAGCTCGGGCAGGTGGCCGTCCGGGCCCTCGTGGGTGAGCACCAAGGGGGGCCGGGCGTCCTCGACGATCGCGGCCAGCCGGGCGGGCGGCAGGCCGGTGTCGAGGGGGACATACGCGCCGCCGGCCTTGAGGACGGCGAGCAGGGCGATGACGAGTTCCAGCGAGCGTTCCATGGCCACACCGACCAGGACGTCACGGCCCACGCCGCGCCCGCGCAGCAGGTGGGCGAGGCGGTTGGCCCGCTCGTTCAGCTCGCTGTAGGTCAGCGAGGCGCCCGCGTACCGGACGGCTTCGGCCTCCGGGGTGCGGCGCGCCTGCCGCTCGACGCACTCGTGCACCAGGCCCTCGGACCACTGCCGGTCAGTGGCGTTCAGCTCCTCCAGGAGGTGGTGGCGTTCCTCTCCCGGCAGAAGGTCCAGGCCGTGGACGGGGGCGTCGGGACGGGCGACGATCTGCTCGACCAGGTGGCGGAAGTGACCGGCGAGGCGCACGACGGTCTCCTCGTCGAAGAGATCGCGGTCGTACTCGAACCAGCCGGTGAGGCCGCCGTCCGTGTCGAAGGCCTGAAGTTCCAGATCGAAGCGCGCACCTTCACTGCGGACCGGCAGCCGGGTGAGGCGGGCACCGGCCATGGCCAGCGTCGGCACCGGCTCCCGGCCGTAGCTGAAGCTGACCTGGTATATCGGGGGGCGGCTGAGGTCACGGGGGGTGTTGCGGTCGGCGACGATCAGCTCGAAGGGAATGTCCTGGTGGGCGTAGGCGCCGAGACAGGCGTCGCGGACCCGGGTGAGGACCGCTTCGAAGCCGGGACCGCCGGACAGGTCCGTTCTGATGGGCAGGGTGTTGACGAAGTAGCCGATGAGCGGTTCGACCTCGGCGTGCCCGCGCAGCGCGGTCGGCACGCCGACGACGATGTCGTCCTGACCGGTGTAGCGGTGCAGCAGGATCTTGAAGGCGGTGAGCAGCGCCATGTACGGCGTCGCACCGTGCCGTTTGGCCAGCGCGGCCAGTTCACCGACCAGAGCGGGCGGCAGGTCGACGGGGACCGAGCCCCCCTTGAAGCCCTGGACGGGCGGGCGGGGACGGTCGGTGGGCAGGTCGAGCACGGCTGGAGCGCCGGCGAGGTGCTCGCGCCAGTAGGCAAGGCCCCGCTGCCAGTCGGCCTGACCGGTCTGCTGCTGCTGCCACGAGGCGAAGTCCCCGTACTGGATGGCGAGTTCGGGCAGGGAGGAGGGCCGGCCCGCGGCGAACGCCTCGTACAGCTCGGACAGTTCATTGAGGAAGACGGCTATGGACCAGCGATCCGAAACGAGATGGTGCATGGCGACGACGAGCACCGACCGGTCGGGACCGGTGCGCAGCAGCCGCACCCGCAGCAGGGGGCCGGTGTCGATGTCGAAAGGTTCGGCGAGGGCGTCGTCGATCCACTTCTGGTGATCGGCGTCCGTATGGCACGGGCCGCTGAGATCGGTCTCGGGGACATCGACGGCGAGGTGGTGGTGGACGATCTGGACCGGGGTTCCGGCACGCGGCTGGAAGGTGGTGCGCAGCGCCTCGTGACGGCGGACGATCTCTGCGACGGCGCGACGCAGCAGGCCGCTGTCGAGCGGGCCTTCCACACGCACCGCACCGGGCACGATGTAGCCGGGATTGCGGGGCCGGAGCTGTTCGAGGAACCAGGTGCCGCGCTGCAGGACGGCCAGCGGGAAGGTGACCTCGGCCGAGCGTTCGGCGAGCAGGGCGTCGAACCGGGCCCGCTCCTCAGGGGGGAGGGCGGCGAGGCGCCCGGCGAGATCGTCGCTCACGACTGCTTCTCCCGGGTCACAAGGGCCGCGGAACCGGTCAGCTCGTCGAGGAGTGCCGTGGCGGCATCGACGGCCCGGGGCAGGCGCTGGATCGCAGCCGGTGCCCCGGAGCCGTCGTGCCCTGTGCCCGTCAGGCCGCCGCCACCGGTCGTGGCGAGCTCCCTGACGATGCCCTCGGCGACGCTCGCGATGGTCGCGCCGCCGAGGAAGTCGGTGATCCGCAGGGTCAGGCCGAGCCTGCTCTGGATCTCGTTGCGCAGCTCGACGGCCATGAGGGAGTCCAGGCCGAAGCCGGTCAGCGGCTCGTCCACGCCGACGTCGGTGGAGACGGAGCCGAGGACGTCCTTGACGCTGAGCACGAACTGGGCGCGCAGGGTGTCCAGACGCTCGGATTCACTCAGCTCCAGCAGCTCGGCCGCCGTGGGGATACGGCTCGCCCGGCGCCGGCCGCGGGAGGAGCGGCGGGCACGGCGGTCGCCGGAGCCGCTCCCGGCCGACGGCTCGCCCGCCTCCCCGGCCGGCGCCGTCGCTGTGCCGTCCCACGGGCGCGGAGGCTGCCAGCACCGGACCGGATCGAAGGGGTAGGTGGGCACGGCCGTCCTGACGCGGGTGTAGTCGCGGTCGAAGCCCGTCCAGTCGATGGGGGCGCCGGCCGTGTACAGCTCGGCGACCGTGCCGAGCAGGACATCCCAGTCGTCCTGCTGGGGCCGCAGGCTGGGCAGGAGCAGGTCCTCGTGGCCGGGCGGAAGGGCGTCGCTGATCACCCCCAGCAGGGTGGGGGCGGGGCCCACCTCGACGAAGATGCGGTGCCCCATGGACCGCAGGGTCCGCACCCCGTCGGTGAACCGGACGGTTCCCCGGACGTGCCGGCACCAGTAGTCGGGATCCGGCGCCTCGTCCCAGGACCACAGCTCGCCGGTGACGTTGGAGACCAGGGGGATGCGCGGGGCGGTGAAGGAGATCCGCCGTGCGGCGCGGCGCAGCGGTTCGAGGACCGGGTCCATCAAGGGGGAATGTCCGGCCGAGGCGATGTGCAGCCGCTTGGTCTTGACCCCGCGGGCGCCGAACGCGGCGCACACGGCGTCGACGAGATCGCTGTCGCCGGAGACCGCTATGTTCGCGGGGCCGTTGACCGCGGCGATGGCGATCCGCCCCGGATGCGCGGCGAGCTCCGTGGCGACCTCCTCCTCGGAAGCGAAGACCGCGGCCATGCTGCCGGGGAGCGAGAACTCCTGGATGAGGCGCGCGCGCTCCACCGCGAAGGCCAGGCCGTCCCGCAGGGACATGGCACCCGCCACACAGGCCGCGACGCACTCGCCGAAGCTGTGACCGAGCACGGCGGCGGGCGTGATGCCCCAGGAACGCCACAGCTCGGCCATGGCGTACTCGACGACGAACGTCGCGGGCTGGGCGTAGGCGGTGTCGTTGATCCGCCGGTCGTCGGGGTCGTCGGGAAACAGGACGGACAGCAGCGGTAGATCCAGCAGCGGGCGCAGGATCTCGGCACACTCATCGACCGCACGCCGGAAGGTGGGTTGCGTGTCGTACAGTCCGCGGGCCATTCCGGGGCGCTGGGCTCCCTGGCCCGTGAAGACGAACACGACCTCGGGGCTGTCGCCCTCCCCGCGCACGAGGCCCGAAGGCTCCTCGCCGTCCACGAAGGCCCTGAGCCGGTCGGCGACCTCCTGCCGGCCGGTGCCGATGGCGGCGAGCCGGTGGCGGAAGTGGGAGCGGCCCGTGCCCGCCGCGTGGCACACGTCCGCCAGCGGGGTGTCGTCGGCGGTGAGGCGTTCGGCGTAGCGGCCGGCGAGCGCGGTCAGCGCGCTCTCGCTGCGGGCTGACAGCGCCAGCACCGAGGCGGGCCTGCGGTCGTCCGGGGCGGGCGGCGCCGGTGCCGCGGGCGCCTCTTCCAGAATCAGGTGGACGTTGGTGCCGCTGAGCCCGAAGCTGCTCACCGCGGCCGTCCGGCGGCCGTCGGTGTGCGGCCACGGCGTCACGGCGGTGGGCACCTGGAAGGTCGTGCCGTCGAAGGAGATGTTGGAGTTGAGCCGGTCGAAGTGGAGGTTCGGGGGGATCTCGCCGCGGTCCAGGCAGACGGCGGCCTTGATGAGGCCGGCGATGCCCGCCGCCGCCTCCAGGTGACCGATGTTGGTCTTGACGGCGCCGAGGTAGACCGGTGATCCGTGGTCACGGCCGTACACATCGGCGAGGGCCTCGGCCTCGATGGGGTCTCCGAGGCGGGTGCCGGTGCCGTGGGTCTCGATGTAGCCGACCTGATCGGCGGTCACCCCGGCCGCCCGCAGCGCACGCTCGAAGACATCACGCTGCGCGGCGCCGTTCGGTGCCGTGATGCCCGCGCTGCGGCCGTCCTGGTTGACCGCACTGCCGCGTACGACCGCGAGGACGCGGTCCTTGTCGCGCACGGCGTCGGACAGCCGCTTGAGCACGACCACACCGCAGCCCTCGCCGCGCACATAGCCGTCGGCGCTGTCGGAGAAGGTCCTGGCGCGGCCCTGCCGGGACACCGAGCCGAACTGTGACTGGGAGATCATCAGCATCGGCGAGAGCACCACGTTCACACCGCCGGCCAGGGCCATGTCGCATTCACCGAGCCGCAGGCTCTGACAGGCCTGGTGGACGGCCAGCAGCGAGGCGGAGCAGGCGGAGTCGACGGCGAGGTTCGGGCCGCGCAGGTCGAGGAGGTAGGCGATACGGGCCGGGATGAAGGACATCGCGGCCCCGGAACTCGTGTACGCGCTGACATCGTCGGGGTGGCGCAGCTGGGCGGTGATGTAGTCCCAGGAAGCCGCGCCCATGAACACTCCGGTGCGGCTGCCGGCCAGCCCCGACGGCGCCTGCCCGGCGTTCTCCAGGGCTTCCCAGCACACGCGCAGGCTCAGCCGCTGGGCCGGGTCCATCGCCACGGCCTCGCGCTGGGAGATGCCGAAGAAGTCGTGGTCGAAGTGGTCGAGATCGTCGAGAAACGCACCGGCCCGGGTGTAGATCTTCCCCGGCTTCCCGGCTTCCTCGTCGTAGAACGACTCGTGGTCCCACCGCCCGGCGGGTATCTCCCCCACCGCGTCGGTGGCCTGCGCCAGCATCTGCCAGTAGGAGGCGGTGTCGGTGACGCCGCCGGGGAGGCGGCAGCCGGTACCCACGATGGCGACGGGCTCGGCATGTGCCCGCTCGTACTGCGCCACCTGCTGCTGGATGCGCTCCATCGTCAGATAGGCGCGCTTGAGCGTGTCGGCCGCTGTCAGGTCCTGTCCCGGAGTCATCGCTGGGCCCCCTCGTCGATCTGTGTGGTCTTGGCCATCAGGAGTGCTTCAAGTTGTGCGGCGGACAGGGCATCGAGGTCCACGGACGTGTCCGGGGCGCTCCCGCCGGCGCTCCCGGTGCCCGGCCGGCCCTCGTCCGGGTGCCGGTCCGCCTCGAGCGCGATCTCCATCCGGTCGGCGAGGTAGGGCACAAGAGCGTCGAGGGTGGGGAAGCGCCAGGTGACGGTGGAGGGCAGCTTGACGCGCAGTGATGCCTCCAGCGACTTGCGCAGTTCCAGGGAGAGCAGCGAGTCGAATCCCATGCCGGTGAGGGGGGCGCTGGTGTCGATCCTGGCGGGGTCGGCCCCGAGGACGTGGGCGGCGACCGTCCGGCAGTGCTCGGTCAGTACGGCCCTGCGGCGGCGGCCCGGTTCGACCGCGAGCATCGAACGCCGTATCTCATCCCGTGGGTCCGCGGCGCTCTCCGCCTGCTCGGCGTGGTCCTCGACGAGCGTGCGCAGCAGGCCGCCGCCATGGTGGTCGCGGACCTTCGCGCGGTCCAGGGGCAGGACGCACACCTGGGCGGCGGAGCTGCTCAGCACACGGTCGAGGGCGGCGATGCCCTTCTCGGGACTGATGCTCTCGATGCCGCGGGCGGCCAGGGCCCCGCCGCGTTCGGGGCGGGCGGCGAGCCCGATCTCCGCCCAGGGCCCCCAGTCGATGCTCAGCGCGGGCAGGCCGAGGGAGCGCCGGTGGTGGGCCAGTGTGTCGACGAAGGCGCTCGCCGCGGCGTAGTTGCCCTGGCTGGCCGAGCCGAGTACGGCGGCGGCCGAGGAGTACAGCACGAAGAAGTCGAGGTCACGGCCGAGGGTGGCCTGGTGCAGATGCCAGGCCGCGGCCGATTTCGGACCGGAGACCGACCGGAACCGTTCCTGGTCCAGTCCGGTGAGCAGGCCGTCGTCGAGAACGCCCGCGGCGTGCACGACGCCCGCCAGCGGAGGCAGGGAGCGGTCCAGGCGGTCCAGTACGTCATCCACCGCACCGCGTACGGACAGGTCGGCGGCGACCACCACCACCTCGGCCCGGCCGCGCAGCGCGGCGAGGGCTTGTTCGGCCCGTGGCCCGGGGGCGCTGCGGCCGGCCAGGACCAGGTGCCGGGCCCCCCGCTCCACCAGGTAGCGCGCCGTCTCCAGACCGAGCGCGCCGAGCCCGCCGGTGATCAGATAGGTGCCCGAGGGACGTACGGGCGCGGCGCCCACCGCAGTGGTCACCGGTTCACGCGCCGCCGGCACCAGGACGAGCTTTCCGGTGTGACGGGCCTTGGCCATCGCGGTGAAGGCGGCGGGGGCGTCGCCGAAGGTGTGCGTGGTGACGGGCAGGGCCGTGAACTCGCCGCGGCCGAACCCCTCCAGGACGTCGGCGAACAGGTCCGCGACCCGGGTCGGGTCCTCACGGATGGTCTGTTCGAGGTCGACGGCGAGGAAGGCCCGGTTGTCCTTGAAGAACTCCAGGCCGATGGGGCTGTTGTCGTAGATATCGCGTTTGCCGATCTCCACGAAGCGCCCGCCGGGTGCCACCAGTTCCAGGGAGCGGACCAGTGTCTCGCCGGAGGCGGAGTTGAGGACCACATCGATCCCGCGGCCGTCGGTGAGCGCCCTGATCTCGTCGGCGAAATCGAGGGTGCGGGAGTCCATCACATGCTCGACACCCAGGCCGCGCAGCAGCTCGCGCTTGGGCGCCGTGCCGGCGGTGGCGAAGACCCGGGCACCGCGGCGGCGCGCGACCTGGAGTGCGGCCAGGCCGACACCGCCGGTCGCGGAGTGGATGAGGACGCTCTCACCCTCGCCCAGCCGTGCCAGCCGTTCCAGGCCGTGCACGGCGGTGAGGAAGGCGATCGGCAGAGCAGCGGCCTGCTCGTCGTCGAGGCCCGCGGGAGCCGCGGCGACCAGACGCGCGTCCAGGGTGATGAAGGCCGCCATGCTGCCGGGTGCGGCAGCGATGACGCGGTCGCCCACCCGGAGCTCGGTGACGCCGTCACCGACGGCGACGATCCGGCCGGCGCATTCGGCGCCGAGGGGGACGGTTCCTTCCGCGCCGGGGTAGGAATCGAGGGCCTTGAGTACGTCACTGAAGTTCAGGCCCGCGGCGGTGACCTCGACCTCGACCTGGCCCGGGGCCGGCGCGGTGCGGTGCCACCACGTGGGGCGCAGGCTCGTGAGGCTGCCGGGACGGGCGGCCAGCAGATGGTGATTGCCGTCGCGGGCGGCGTCGAAGTCCCATGCCGGGCGCGGGCGCTGGGCATCACCGGTGTGCTGCCAGGGCCGCAGGGCGGGTGTCAGCCGGGCGGTGCCCCGCAGGGCTGCCTGGTCGTCGTCGGATCCCAGCACCTCGGCGAGCAGCAGGCCGGCCTCCTCCGCGGGCCTGGCCGGGTCCAGGTCGATGACGGAGCCGCGCAGTTCGGTGTGTTCCAGTGCGATCACCCGGGCCAGGCCCCACAAGGGGGCGTGCCCGACGTTCAGCTCGTCCCCGTCGGCGACGTGCTGGGCGCCCCGGGTGAGCAGGACGAGGCGGGGGGCGGGGTCCTGTCCGGCCAGGGTGAGTTCCTGCACGAGATGGAGAACCGGCAGGCAGGCGTCCCCGGTCGCGCTCCCCGGGACCCCGTCGCCGCCGTCCTCGGGCGGGCCGGTGTCGAGGGACGAGGCGTGCACGATCCCGTCCGGGCGGATGCCCGAGGCGGCGAGATCAGCCAGCAGGGCGGCGATGTCCTCCCGGCTGCCGGGATCGAGTTCGTAGTGGTCGGCGCCGAGCTTTCGGTAGGCCGGTCCAGGGGTGACGGTCCGGCAGGTGGCGCCGTGCGCGCGCAGTGCGTCGGTGAGGTCGGCGATGGTGCGGCCCCGGTCGGCGAAGAGGAGCCAGTCGCCCGGCACCCGGCCGGGGGCGACAGGGGGCGCGGGGCGCCAGACGAGATCGAGCAGGGCCTCGTCACGCGGGTCCGGGGTCTCGGCGGGGTCCAGACGCCGCAGGGTGATGCCGGTGATCTCACCCACGACGACGCCCTCGGCGTCGTACAGCACCACGCGGGCACCGGTGATCGTATCGGCGGCGGGGTGCGGCGCGGTGACGGCGGCGTGCGCCCAGCGGGGGCCGGCCTGGTCGCCGAGGAGCGTGAAGCCACCGACGGCCACCGGCACGTACGTCGCGCTCAGGGGCTGGTCCTGGGCGTCGAGGGCGGCGCTGAGGACCTGCAGGGCACTGTCCAGGACGACCGGGTGCACGGGGTGCTTCCCGCGGTCGGCGGTCAGGGCGCTGCGCTCCCGCAGCCGGGCCACCGCCTCGGCCCGGCCCTGCCACAGCTCCTCGATGCCCTGGAATGCGGGCCCGTAGGCCAGCCCGGCGCGGCGCAGGGCGGTGTAGTGCTCCTCAGCCGGGACCGACGTGGCGCAGCGCGCGCGGAGGGCGGCGAGAGGCTCGGCGGTGCCGGCGGGAGCCGCGCGGCGCAGGCCCGCCGAGGCGGCTTCGGCCCACTCCTCCCCGGCACCGGACCGGGTGAACAGCTTCACCGAGGCGGTGTCGGCGGTCGCGGGCACCAGGGCCAGCTGCAACGTGGCCTCGTCGGCTTGTTCGGGCAGTACGGAGAGCCGGGTGAAGGCGACATCGTGCAGGACGGCGCCGTCGCCGAGGTGGGTGCGCGCGGCGGCGAGTGCCGCGTCCATCATGAGGGCGGCGGGCAGCACGGCGCTGCCGCCGACCTGGTGGTCCCGCAGGTAGGGGAAGTCCGCGAGGTCCACCGGGGCCGACCAGTGCACGGCGTGGGGTGTGAGCGCCGACTCGGTGCGTGCCCTGAGGACCGGGTGGCCCCGGTGGGCGGACCGGTGCGCCGGACGCTCCTCGCGCCAACTGCGGTGGTGCTGCCAGGGGTAGGTCGGCAAGTCGGCCATCGGCCCCGCGGGACCGTGCACCCGTGCCCAGTCGACCTGGTGGCCGGCGGTGTACAGGCGGCCGAGTTCGGCGAGCACCGTGGCCCGCCCCGGCTGGTCGCGGCGGAGGGACGACACCGCGACACCGCCCTCGTACGCGGCGAGGCGCTCGGTGACGGCGTCGGTGAGCATCGGGTGCGGTGACACCTCGACGAAGACGTTGTGGCCGGTGTCGGCAAGCGTGGTGACGGCGGTGTCGAAGAGCACGGGACGGGTGAGGTTGGCGGCCCAGTACCCGGCGTCGAGCCGGTCACCGGGGACGAATTCGCCGGTGCCCGTGGAGATCATCGGGATGGTGGTGGGCCCGGGCCGCAAGGGTGCGAGGACCCGCCCCAGTTCCGAGGCGACGGGCTCCATCAGGGGGCAGTGGGAGGCGAACCCCACGGACTCCAGGACCTTGCAGTAGAGACCGTCGTCGGCCAGCGACTTGGCGAACTCGACCAGGGCGTCGTTCGCACCCGAGAAGACCGTGGAGCCCGGGCTGTTGGCGGCGGCGATCCACACCGGCCCCGGGTCGCGCTCGGCCAGCAGGGTGCGGGCCTCCTCCAGGGAGACGCCCGCGACGGCCATCCGGCCCTTGCCGGTGGCGGCGTGCAGCACGGTGCCGCGGTGGAGGGCGATCAGCAGGGCGTCCTCCAGCGAGACCGCACCAGCCACATGAGCGGCGGCGATCTCACCCACACTGTGCCCGACCAGGGCGGCCGGCTCGACGCCCCAGGAGCGCCACAGGGCGGCGAGCGCGACCTGGACGGCGACGAGAGCGGGCTGGCCGACCGCGGTGTCCAGCAGCCGGGAGCGGGCCGGGTCCGCCGCGAGCTCCTCCAGCAGTGACCAGTCGGTGTGGCGGCGCAACAGGGTGTCGGCTCGTTCCAGAGCGGCGCGGAAGACCCGTTCTCCCGCGAGGTCGCCGGTGAGCAGCCCGGCGGCCAGCGGCCACCAGCGGGGCCCCTGTCCGGAGAAGACGAACACCGGTTTGGACTGCGTCCCGGCCCGGCGCACCCCGGTACTGAGCCCGGAGGCACCTTCCCCGCGGCCGAACGCGGCCAGGCCGGCCCGCAGTTCGGCGGCGTCGGCGCCCACACAGGCCAGCCGGTGCTCATGGTGGGTGCGGCGGACGGCGGCTGCGGCCGTGAAGGCCCGAACCGGCGTGCCGGCGGTGAGCCTGTCGGCGTAGCGGGCGGCGAGATCACGAAGGGCCTGCTCGTCCCGGGCGGAGACGGCCAGCAGTGTGGAGCCCCCGGTCGCGGAGCCGGTGGGCGCGGCCGGCGGCGGAGGTTCCTCCACCACCAGGTGGGCGTTGGTGCCGCCGAAACCGAAGGAGCTGACGCCGGCCAGCGCCGGACCGGCCGTGCCGGGCCACGGCTGACGGGTGTGGGCGACGCGGAGCGGGAGGTCGTCGAAGGGGATGTGCGGGTTGGGCACACGGTAGTGGAGGGTCGGCGGCACCGAGCGGTGGCGGACCATGAGGGCGGTCTTGATCAGCCCGCCGATCCCCGCGGCGGCCTCCATGTGGCCGAGGTTGGACTTCACCGAGCCGATCAGGCAGGGCCGGTCCGGGGCGCGGCCCTCGCCGAGCACTGCGCCCAGGGCCTTGGCCTCGATGGGGTCACCGAGGATGGTTCCGGTGCCGTGCGCCTCCACGTAATCGATGTCCGCGGCCCGCACCCCGGCCTTGGCGTGGGCGGCACGCACCACGGCCTCCTGGGCCTTGGGGTTGGGCGCCATCAGCCCGTTGCTCGCCCCGTCCTGGTTGACGGCACCGCCCCGGATCACGGCGTGTACCGGGTCGCCGTCGGCCAGGGCCCGGCTGAGCGGCTTGAGGATCACCACGCCGGCGCCCTCGGAGCGCACATAACCGTCGGCGCTCGCGTCGAACGGCTTGCAGCGGCCCTCGGCGGACATGACGCCCGCCTTGCTGAAGTTGATGGCGAACGCGGGGGAGAGCACCAGGTTGACGCCGCCGGCGACGGCCAGGTCGCAGTCGCCGCGGTGCAGGCTCGCGCACGCCTGGAGCACGGCGACGAGTGAGGAGGAGCAGGCGGAGTCGACGGCCATGCTGGGACCGCGCAGATCCAGCAGGTACGAGAGCCGGTTCGCGGCGATGCTCAGAGCGCTGCCGGTACCGGTGTAGGCGTTGATGGCGTCGAGCTCGCTCAGCTGGCCGGTGGCGTGGTCGAACGTGGAGATGCCGATGAACACGCCGGTCTGCGAGCCGGACAGCGACCCGGTGGGCACGCCCGCGTTCTCCAGTGCCTCGAAGGACACCTCCGCGAGCAGCCGCTGCTGGGGGTCCATGCGGGCGGCTTCCTGCTGCGAGATGCCGAAGAAGTCCGAGTCGAACAGGTCGACACCCTCCACGAATCCGCCCCAGCGGCTGGTGGTGCGCCCGGGGGCCTCGGGATCGTCGTCGGTGAACTCCTCGGTGCTCCACCGGTCGGCGGGCACCTCGGTGACCGCGTCGCGGCCCTCGCTCAGCAGTCGCCAGAAGCTGTCCGGTCCGTCCACGCCGCCGGGGAAGCGGCAGCCGATCCCGATGATGGCGACCGGCTCGTCCGCGCCCGGCCCGGTGGCCCCGGGGGAGGAGGTGGCGGATGCCGGCGCGGTGAGCGTGGTCGCGGGCTCGGTGGTGCCGGGCACCGGGGGGCCGGAGGCCGTGCCCGCCAGGTGGGCGGCGAGCTTGGCGGCGGTGGGGTGTTCCCAGACGACGCCGGGCTCCAGGGAGATGTCGAAGCGGCGCTCCAGCTCGCCCACCAGCGCGACGAGTTCGACGGAGCGCAGGCCGAATCCGGCGAAGGGCAGGTCGGGATCGATCAAGGCCGCCTTGCGGCCGGTCGCGGCGGCCAGTGCCTCGCGCAGCCATGCCGTGACCTCCGTGGCGTCCAGTGCGGGACGTGCCGGAACGCCCTCGTCCGCGCCCGGCGCCGCCCGGTCCGCCGGGCCCGGCTCCGCCTCGTCCGCGCGCCACAGCGTGAGCGGCTGCGCGTCGCCCGCCAGCAGGGCGTCGAGGCAGGCCGCGCGCTGCAGCTTGCCGCTGGAGGTCTTCGGAACCGTGCCGGTCCTGGCCAGCGCGACGATGTAGGGCTGCAGGCCGTGTTCGCGGACGACCTCGGTACGTATCGCCTCGATGACCCGCGCGCGGTCCTCGGGGGAGCGGCTGCCGCGGTACTCCTGCACGAGGATCAGCCGCTCCTCGCCGTCGATCTCGCGCGCGCCGGCCACACCGCAGCCTTCCCGCAGGCCCGGATCGGCGCTCTCGACGGTGCGCTCGATGTCCTGGGGGTAGTGGTTGCGGCCCGCGACGATCACGACGTCCTTGATGCGGCCGGTGACGTAGATCTGGTCGCCGTCGGCGAAACCGAGGTCACCGGTGCGCAGGAACGGCCCCTCCCCGGTGTCGAGACGGGCGCGGAAGGTCTCCTCGGTGGCTTCGGGCCGACGCCAGTAGCCTCGCGCGACGCTCGGTCCCGCGACCCACAGTTCGCCCACCCGCCCGGGGGGCAGCGCGGCACGGGTCCGCGGGTCCACGACGACGACCTGCTGGTCGCGGAACGAGATGCCGCAACTGGGCAGGTTGCGTGCCGCCTCGTCCGGCCCCGCGTTCTCGGCGGCGCCGGCCAGCAGCGGCTCGGGACGCAGGTCGCGGTGGACGGGTTCGGTGGCCGGGTCCCCGGTGGACACCACCAGGGTGGCCTCGGCCAGTCCGTAGGACGGGGCGTGGGTGGTGGGCCGGAAACCGCACTCGGCGAACGTGCGGGAGAACCGGTCCATGGTCTGCTTGCGCACCGGCTCGGCCCCGTTGAGGGCGACACGCCACGTACTCAAGTCCAGTGTCCGCCGGTCCTGTTCGGTCACCTTGGCCACGGCGAGGTCGTAGGCGAAGTTCGGGGCGGGGCTCGCGGTCGCGCCGGTGTCGGAGATCGCCCGAAGCCAGCGCAGCGGCCGTTTAAGGAACGAGTACGGGGACATGAAGGTGACCGGGTATCCGCCGTACGCCGGGGTGAGCAGGCCCATGATCAGCCCGAGGTCGTGGAAGGGCGGCAGCCAGCTCACCATGTGCTGGTCGGGGTCGTTGCCGAAGAACTGCCGGTTCATCTCCGAGATGTTGTGCATCAGGTTGCCGTGGCTGACCATGACGCCCTTGGGACTGCTGGTGGAGCCGGAGGTGTACTGCAGGAACGCCAGGTCGTCGCGGGTCGTGCCGGGGGCGCGCCAGCCGTCGGCGGCGGCGGTGTCGAGGTCGTCGACGGCGAGCCACACGATGTTCCGCAGCGCCGGGGCGTGTTCGGCGAAGCGGTCCACCAGGGCGATCGTCGCGGCTGGGGCGAGGACCACCGCCGTTTCGGCGTCCTGCACGATGGCGGTCAGGCGCGGCAGGGTGCGCATCGGGAACGCCGGGTCCGGCGGGTAGACGGGCACGGCGACGACATCGGCGTAGAGGCAGGCGAAGAACGAGGTGACATAGTCCAGCCCGGCCGGGCACATGATCAGGGCCCGCTCCCCGGCGGGGAAGCGTTCCTGCAGTGCCGCGGCGATCGTGCGGGCCCTCAGGTCCAGGTCGGCGTTGACGAGAGCCTGCGGCTCGCCCTCGCCGTCCACGAGAAAGCGGAAGATCTGCTCCTGTGCGTGCTCGCCCAAGACTGTGCGGAAATGGTCGACAAGCGATCGTGCGTCCCGGCCCGGCATTCCGACCGTCCTCTCCATGCTGAAAACCTGCGTGAGCTCTTACGGAAATGGGCGGACCGGCCGCGAATTTCGTGATGCGGATGCCGCGATTGAGGCGCTTCAAACGCCAGGCGTGGGACCGTGGCCCGGATGTGCGATCCGCCGCTGCCGGCGGAGGAGCCGTTCCGAGAAGGGAATCGAGAAGCGGGTTTCCGGCGTCCGGGGTGCGGTGGCCGGAGGGGTGGCGCGGAATTGATATCCAGAATTCCGGCTGATTTCCCGTTCGATTTCCGCTATTCGTCGGTCAGCATCCAACAGATTGCCTCGGACCGTCAAGAAACGTTCGGCGTGCGGAACCGGTTGATGGCCGGCTCGTGCCGGGACCGCAACACGGCGTCAGTGACGCCCAGGCCCTCCTCGGGAGCCAGGCACAGCACTCCGACCTTGCCCTGGTGCAGATTGTGGTGCACGTCGTGGACCGCTTGGGCCGTGCCGTCGAGAGGCACCACCTGCGAGAGGGTGGGGTGCACCTGCCCCTTGGCGATGAGGCGGTTGGCCTCCCACGCCTCGCGGTAGTTCGCGAAATGGGTGCCGACGATCCGCTTGAGGTGCATCCAGAGATACCGGTTGTCAAAGGTGTGCTCGTAACCGGAGGTGGAGGCGCAGGTGACGATCGTGCCGCCGCGGCGGGCCACGTACACGCTCGCGCCGAAGGTCTCGCGCCCCGGGTGTTCGAAGACGATGTCGGGATCCTCACCCCCGGTCAGCTCCCTGATGCGAGCCCCGAACCGGCGCCACTCACCCACGTCCTGTGTGTGCTCGTCCTTCCAGAAGCGGTAGCCCTCGGCGCTCCGGTCGATCACCAGCTCCGCGCCCATCCGGCGGCACACCTCGGCCTTCTGTGGGCTGGACACCACGCACACCGGTGTCGCCCCGCCGTTGAGGGCGAGCTGGGTGGCGTAGGAGCCGAGACCGCCGGAGGCACCCCAGATGAGCACGGTGTCCCCCTGTTTGAGCCGGGCGCCGTTGGCGGAGACCAGCTGCCGGTACGCGGTCGAGTTCACCAGCCCCGAGGCGGCCGCCTCCTCCCAGCTGAGGTGGCGCGGCTTGGGCATGAGCTGGTTGGCCTTGACCAGCGCCAGTTCGGCGAGTCCGCCGAAGTTGGTCTCGAATCCCCAGATCCGCTGCTCGGGGTCGAGCATGGTGTCGGAGTGTCCGTCGGGGTGGTCCAGTTCCACGGACAGGCAGTGCGCCACCACCTCGGCCCCGGGCTGCCAGCCCGTCACGCCCTCGCCGCAGCGCAGCACGACGCCGGACAGGTCCGACCCCAGCACGTGGTAGGGCAGGTCGTGCCGGGCCGCCTGGGGCGAGGTGCGGCCGTAGCGGGAGAGGAAGCCGAATGTCGGCAGCGGTTCGAAGATCGACGACCAGACCGTGTTGTGGTTGATCCCGCTGGCCATCACCGCCACCAGCACCTCGCCCGCGGCCGGTTCGGGGGTGGCCACCTCCTCCAGATGCAGCGACCTGCGCGGGTCCTTGTCCCGGCTCGCCAGCCCCTCGAACATCGCTGTCTCATCGGCGTGCAGCACCACTCCTCGGTAGAACTCGGGCACCGGCAAGTGCGCCACTTCATCGAGTTCACCCGCGCAGATCGCATCAAGGATCTTCTGCATTGTCTCCGGGCCTCTTTCCGGCTCAGTCCGTGAAAAATGGACGCGATGTGACTGGCATTTCCGCGCAGTAGAATCCAGGGCCGCCTTGCCGAGTCGTGGAGGCAAGTGCGGGGTGAATGCTGGCACTTGTCTCGTGACCTAGTCCAGCGGTGAACCGTTCGGTCGCGCGGCGCCCGAGGCAATTCGACGTCGGGATGTCCGGCCGCGTTCAACCGGATAATTCGGCCAGTTGAACGCCCGGAGTGGCTCAAAGGCGCTGACTGGAGCCCGGCTGGAGGAACGGACGAGACCGGCTCCAGGCGTGCCGCCAAGGCGTTTCCGGGCAGGGCACCCGGGAATCGGGGGCTGAGCGGGGACCGGACGCGCGAACAGGAAGCTGGGGTGATTCCGTGCCGTGTTCAAGTGGCCGAACAGGCCGGTTGAACTTCTGGGAGGGGTGCCATCTCCCGCCTGCCGCAGGGCATCAGGGATTTCCCCGAGCCGGGTCTCAGGGATGTCCCCGATGCCGGATGCCTTTCGTCCGCTTACCGTGAGCCACGCGGGCGGCCAGAAGTTCCGGCGGCGCCTCGCACTCATCGTCCGCACAGAAAACATAGCGCTCGCCCGCTTTCTCGGGCCGGGTGATCAGACCGAGGAGGAACTCGTGACCGACAGCGATACCAAAGGTTTTCTGCAGAGGGCGAACATGCGTACCACCGCCGGTGGCTGGACAACCCGCCGTGTCACGTCCGTCGTGGTCGGCGCGTTCCTCGCTCTCATCGCCCTGACGGTCGTCGGCGTCGGCGGCACGGCCGTGTACTACGCCTCGAAGGACGACGGCTACATCGACCTGGGAACCAGCAAGTACGCGCACCGCACCGATACGTACGCGATGACCAGCGAGAGCTGGCGCGCCGACAAGGAGCTGGGAGGTCTCTACGACGACCTCCGGATCACCTTCGAGCCGGACCGCGACTCCGACGCGGTGTTCATCGGCCTCGCCGACAAGCAGCAGATGCGCCAGTACCTGGACGGCGTGCAGCACGTGACCATCCATGACTCCAGCGACAAGGGCGACACCGAGAGCAAGCACCCGGGCGGCACCCCGAAGACGGAGCCCGCCCAGGCCGACGGATGGATCGCCAAGGCCAGCGGTGAAGGAGCCCAGACGCTGGACTGGCCGGTGAAGGCCGGTGACGTCACCGCGGTCGCCATGCGGGCCGATGGGTCGCGCGGACCGTCCGGCCACGTGACCGTGGCAGCGAAGATCGGATGGCTGCCCTGGATCGGCGCCGCGTCGCTGGTCGCCGGTCTGCTTCTGCTCGTCGGATCGGTGCTGCTGATCGTGCGGCCGCTGCGCAGGGCGCGGGGGCGGGCTGCCTGACCACGGCGGCGGATGGGCGTTCGAGGCGCAGGCACGGGCATCCCCCGGCCTGCGCCTCACTGTTGTCCGGGCCGGCCGCGACCGGGCGGGCCGACTCCGCGGCCCGTGAACGCGGTTGCCTCATCGCTGTCGCCGGGTGACCATCCTCTGGCGTGGCCCCGACCGGCCCACGCGCCCTGAGCACAGCCACCCCCTGATGCAGGTGGCGAACATGGACAGGCCCGGCGACGGTGGGTAGACAGGGCACCCGAAGCCCGGGAGCGAGGCCGATCGTGGCGGCCCCTCCCGGTCCTCGGCTCCCTCTCCCCGAAGGCCCCCGCCCGCACCGGCCGGCCGACGGACCGCACGCCGTGCGCCGCGACGCGACACGGCGTCACCAGACCGGCTGCCCGCTCCGGGGACCGCACATCCCCCGGACGGCGGGCACTGATCGTCGAGAGGCAGGGCGCCGCTCCACCGGACGTCGACACCGCAGCCCGCGCGGATGACAGCGCGGGTGCAACAACCTCCTCCCCGCCGAGTTCAACGATCAGGAGACTGGCGCATGACGGACATCGACCTGACCAGCCTCACGCCGGAGCAGAAGCGCGCGCTGCTGGCGGAGCGGTTGCGGCGCAAGAGCGCCCCACAGCCCCCGGCACGTGAGCGCCGGTTCTCCGCGTCGTTCCCCCAGCAGCGCATGTGGTTCCTGGACCGCCTCAACCCGGGCAGCGCCGCCTACAACATTCCGGCGGCCGTACGCATGCACGGCTCGCTCGACGTGGAGGTCTGGCGCCGCAGCCTCGCCGAGATCGTCCGCAGGCACGAGTCCCTGCGCACCACCTTCGAGGAGGTCGACGGCGAGCCCGTGCAGGTCGTGCACCCGACCGGCGAGCTGGAGCTGGCCGTCGAGGCGTGTGAGCACCTGCGCGGCCCCGGGGGTGAGGAGGGTATCCAGGAGCGCGCTCGCCGCGAGTTCGCCCGCCCCTTCGACCTGGGCTCCGGGCCCCTCATGCGGATGCGATTCCTCCGGCTTGCGCCCGACGAGCACGTACTGCTCCTGACCATGCACCACATCGTTGCCGACCTGTGGTCGACGTCGGTGCTCTTCGGCGAGCTGGTCGCCCTGTACCGGAGCCATCTGAACGGCACCGCGGCCGACCTGCCGAAGCTGTCCGTCCAGTACGCCGACTACGCCGCGTGGCAGCGCAAGCAGCTCGCGGGACCGGGTTTCACGGCCGAGCTCGACTACTGGGCGAAGACTCTCGACGGCGCCGCACCCATCCTCGAACTGCCCACCGACCGGCCCCGCCCCGCGGTGCTCGGCACCAGCGGCGGTTCACGGCCCTTCCGTCTGCCCGCCTCGGTGATGGATGGTGTGCGCGAACTGAGCAGGCGCGCGGGAGCCACCCCGTTCATGACGCTGCTCGCCGCCTACGTCGCCCTGCTGCACCGGTACAGCAGGCAGGAGGACGTCGTCGTCGGCGTGCCGGTGGCCAACCGCGGCCAGGCCCAGGTCGAGCAGCTCATCGGCTACTTCGTCAACACGCTCGCGATCCGCAGCGACGTCTCCGGCAACCCGTCCTTCACCGAACTGCTCGGACGCGTGCGCGGTGCCGCCCTCGGGGCCTTCGCCCACCAGGAACTGCCCTTCGAGCGCCTGGTGGAGGAACTGCGCCCGGAGCGGGACCTGTCCAGGTCACCCCTCTTCCAGGTGTCGTTCGTCTACCAGAACATTCCCGTACCGGAGTTCGGCGTGGGCGGTCTGCGCCTGGAGCTGATGGACGTGCCCAGTTCCACCGCCCGGTTCGACCTGGAACTCCAGGTCTTCGAGCAGGGAGACACGCTCGGCGGCTGGTTCGAGTACAACACCGACCTCTTCGACGCGGCGACGGTCGACCGCATGGGCAGCCACCTCAAAGTGCTGCTCGACAACGTGCTGCGCGACCCCGACCAGCCGATTCTGGACATCGCCCTGCTCACGGCGGACGAGCAGACGGCACAGGACCAGGAACGGGCCGACACCCGCTGCGAGTGGCCCGACGAACTGCTCACCCACCAGCGCATCGAGCGGCAGGCGGTACTGCGGCCCGACGCCGAGGCGGTCCACTGCCAGGGGAAGACCCTCACCTACGCCCAGCTCGACGAGGCCGCCAACCGGCTGGCCCGCAGGCTCCGCCGGCACGGCGTTACACGCGACGTACTGGTCGGGGTCTGTCTGGAGCGTTCGCCCGACATGGTCGTCGCGGTGCTGGCCGTGCTGAAGGCGGGCGGCGCCTACGTGCCCATCGACCCCAGGCTGCCCGGCGACCGGACGGCGTTCATGATCGAGGACGCCGGCCTGCCCGTCCTGATCACCCAGGCCTCGGTGGCACCGGGGCTGCCGCGGTCCGCGGCCACGACCCTGTGCGTGGACGAGCTGCGCGAGGAGCTCGCCGCCGAATCCGCCGAACCGCTCGACGCACCGGTCGACGGCGCGGACCTGGCCTACGTCATCTACACCTCCGGCTCGACCGGCCGCCCCAAGGGCGTCCAGCTCCCGCACCGGGCCCTGCGCAACCTCTTCTGGGCGATGAAGCAGTGGCCGGGCATCGACTCCGGCGACAGCCTGCTCGCCGTCACCACCCTCTCCTTCGACATCGCCACCCTGGAACTGCTGCTGCCGCTCGTCGAAGGCGCGCGCGTGGTGCTCGCCACGCGCGAGGTGGCCACCGACGGCAAGCTCCTGGCTGCGGAGATGGCCGCCACGGGGGCCACGATGATGCAGGCCACCCCCTCGACATGGCGGATGCTGCTCGACGCCGGATGGCCGGGCCGCCCGGGACTGCGCGGGCTGATATGCGGCGAGGCACTTCCCCCCGACGTGGCACGTCGCCTGCTGGACAGCGGCGTGGAGCTCTGGAACATGTACGGCCCGAGCGAGACCACCATCTACTCGCTGGGCACCCGGATCGTGGACGAGACGATCACGATCGGCCGGCCCATCGCCAACACCGGGATCCACATCCTCGACTCCGAGGGACGCCCGGTGCCCTCGGGCGTCCCCGGCGAACTGTGCATCGGCGGCAGCGGCCTCGCCCGCGGCTACCTCAACCGACCGGAACTGACGGAGCGCCAGTTCATCCCCGACCCGTTCGCATCCGATGCGGGCGCGCGGCTGTACCGCACCGGTGACCTGGTAAGGCGCCGGGTCGACGGCACCATCGACTACCTGGGACGCCTCGACCACCAGGTCAAACTGCGCGGCTACCGGATCGAGCTCGGCGAGATCGAATCGGTGCTCATGCGCCAGGACCAGGTGACGGACACCGTGGTCGTGGTCCGCGAGGACCAGCCGGGAGACCAGCGTCTGGTGGCCTACGCGGTGCCCGCCGCATCCGCCGGCACCGGCGACGAGCTGCGCCGCCGGCTGCGCTCGGCACTGGCCGAGAAACTGCCCGACTACATGGTCCCGTCGGCGTTCGTGTTCCTCGACGCGCTGCCGCTGACCGCCAGCGGCAAGACCGACCGCGGCGCGCTGCCCGCGCCCGAAGGGCAGGAGTCCCGCACAGCGGCGGCCTACGTCGCGCCCCGCGACGACGCGGAGGCGTCGCTGTGCGATCTGTTCGCCGAGGTGCTCGCGGTGCCCCAGGTCGGCATCGACGACAGCTTCTTCGCCCTGGGCGGACACTCGCTGCTCGCCACCCGGCTGGTGGCACGCATCCGTGCCGCCCTCGGGGTGGAGCTGCCCGTACGGGCCCTGTTCGAAAAGCAGAGCGTGGCCGGACTGGCGGAGCTGGTGCGCCGGGGCGGCGGCGCAGCGCGGCCCGCGCTGCGCCCGGCCGTCCGGCCCGACCCGCTGCCGCTGTCGTTCGCCCAGCGACGGCTGTGGTTCCTGCACGAGATGGAGGGCCCCTCACCCACGTACAACCTCCCCGTGGTGCTGCGCCTGACCGGGGCGCTGGACGTGGACTGCCTGCGGGCCGCGCTGGCCGATGTCGTAGCCCGTCACGAGTCGCTGCGCACCGTCTTCCCGGACACCGGCGGACCGGCGTGCCAGCACATCCTCGACCCGGCCCGGGCCCGCCCGACGCTGGAGGTGACCGGGATCGACGAGGCCGGCCTGGACGGCGCGGTGGCGGAGGCCGTCCGGTACTCCTTCGACCTGGCCCGGGAGATCCCGCTCCACGCGGAGCTGTTCACGACCGGTGCCGGCGCACACGTCCTGGTCGTCGTCGTGCACCACATCGCCGCGGACGGCTGGTCGCTGGCGCCCCTGCGGCACGACCTGGCCCTCGCCTACCGGGCACGCCGTGCGGGCCACGCCCCCGCGTGGGAAGCGCTGCCGGTGCAGTACGCCGACTACGCGCTGTGGCAGCGCCAGTATCTCGGAGAGCAGGACGACCCCGAGAGTGTCTGGTCACGGCAGACCGACTACTGGCGCGGGGCCCTGGAGGGCATGCCCGAACGGATCGCCCTGCCGGTCGACCGGCCGCATCCGGCCGAAGCATCGCACAAGGGGGACACGGTCACCTTCCAGTGGGGGCCGGACCTGCACGAAGGCCTCAGCCGCCTGGCCCGCGGCTGCGACGTGAGCATGTTCATGGTGCTGGACACGGCCCTGGCGGTGCTGCTGAACCGCCTGGGCGCCGGCCAGGACATCCCCATCGGCGTGGCGAACGCGGGCCGCGACGACGAGGCCACCGAGAATCTGGTCGGCTTCTTCGCCAACACCCTGGTCCTGCGCAACCGGCTCTCGCAGGGCCAGACGTTCAGGCAACTTCTCACCGAGGTGCGGGAACAGACCCTTGAGGCGCTCGCCCACCAGGACGTCCCCTTCGAGTCCCTCGTGGACAGCCTGCGGCCCTCCCGGTCCATGTCCCACCACCCGCTGGTCCAGGTCATGCTGTCCTGGCAGAGCGCGACCGACGAGACCCTTGACCTGCCGGGCGTCGAGGCCGCACCGATGGTGGTGAGCACCGGCACGGCACGCATGGACCTCGTCCTCCTGCTTCACGAGCGCCTCACGGGCGAGGGAGCCGCCCGCGGGATCGACGGCGGCATCGAGTACAACGCCGATGTCTTCGATCCGGAGACGGTGCGCACCATGCTCGGCAGGCTGCGCCAGGTGGTCCTCGCGATGATCACCGACCCGGACCAGCAGATCGGTGACGTCGATGTCCTCACCCCCGCCGAGCGGCACCGCGTGCTTGAGGAGTGGAACGGAACCGGCGGTACGGAGCAGACCGCTGGCCTGCCCGAGCTCTTCGAGGCCCAGGCCGCCCGCACCCCCGAGGCCGTCGCGGTCAGCGGCGGCGGCGAACGGCTGACCTACCGCGAGCTCTCCCGCACCACGGACCGGCTCGCCGCCCGGCTGCGTGCCCTGGGGGTGGGCGCCGACGGAGCCGAGGACGCGGTGTGCCTGCTGATGGAACGTTCGGTTCAGGTACCGGTGGCCATCCTGGCCGTACTGAAGGCCGGTGGCGTGTACGTGCCGCTGGACCCCCGCTACCCCGAATCCCGGATGCGGCTGATCATGGAGGAGGCAGGAGCGGGCGTACTCCTCGTTGACGGCGACGGACTGGAACACCCCGCCGTCGACGGGGTGCGGGTGCTCGACGTGAGTGCCGAGGAGTCCCCCGGCACCGCGGAGGGGCCCGGTGCCCCGCCGGCCCCGGGCGGCCCGGACCGGCTGGCCTACATCATGTTCACCTCCGGCTCCACCGGGCGCCCCAAGGGCGTCGCGGTCACCCAGCGCAACGTCGCGAACCTGGCCGCCGACCGCACCTGGCGCAACGGCAACCACGAGCGCGTCCTGATGCACGCTCCGAGCGCGTTCGACGCCTCCACCTACGAACTCTGGGTGCCGCTGCTGTCCGGCGCAGAGGTCGTCGTCGCGCCGGCCGGTGAGCTGGACCCGGACGTGCTGCTGCACACCATCCGTGAGCACGGCGTGACGTCGGCGTTCTTCACCGCGGCTCTCTTCAACCTGCTCGTCGAGTACGACGCCGCGGCCCTGGCGGGTATGCGCGAGGTCCTGGCCGGCGGCGAGGCTCTGTCGCCGCCCGTGGTCGCGAGGGCCCTGGCCGCCTGGCGCGGGACCGTACTCACCAACGGGTACGGTCCGACCGAGACGACGACGTTCGCCGTGCTGCACAGCATGAGCGAGATCACTGACGGCACCGTGCCGATCGGCACACCGATGGACGACACCCGTGCCTACGTCCTCGACGCCCGGCTCCGCCCGGCTCCTGTCGGTGTCCCCGGCGAGCTCTACCTCGCCGGGGAGGGCCTGGCCCGCGGCTACTTCGCCAGGCCAGGGCTGACCGCGCAACGCTTCGTCGCCTGCCCCTACGGAGCGGCGGGTGAACGCATGTACCGCACCGGCGACCTGGTCCGCTGGCGCGCCGACGGCACCATCGAGTACCTCGGCCGCACCGACGACCAGGTCAAGATTCGCGGTTTCCGCATCGAACCCGGTGAGATCGAGAACGCCCTCGGCGCCCATGAGGCCGTCGCGGACGCGGCCGTGCTCGTCCACGACAAGCCCTCCGGCGGCAAGGACCTCGTCGGCTACGTCGTACTCGCCGACGGTGCCACCGCCGACCCCGCCCACCTGCGCTCCTTCGTGGCCGAACGGCTGCCGCAGTACATGGTGCCGGTCGCGGTCCTGGTGCTCGACGCGTTCCCGGTGACGACGAACGGCAAGCTCGACCGCCGTGCGCTGCCCGTACCGGACCTGAGCGCGGCCTCCGGCTCCCGCGCGGCGCGTACGCCGGTCGAGCAGACCCTGTGCACGGTCTTCGCCCGCGTGCTCGGACTGCGCGAGGTCGGCGCCGAGGCCGGATTCTTCGACCTGGGAGGTGACAGCATCCAGGCCACCCAACTGGTGGCGCAGTCCCGCACGGCCGGTCTGGTGTTCACCGTCCGGGACGTCTTCACCCACCAGACGGCCGCCGGTATCGCGCAGGTGGCACGGCTGGCCGACGAGGAGGCCGCCGCGGCCGCCGCGGATGTCGGCACGGGCGCCATAGCGCCCCTGCCCGTACTGGAACGCCAGCGTCAACTGGGCGGGACCGCGATCGGCTTCGACCTCTCTGCCACCGTCGGCCTGCCGGCCGGCATCGACGAGGCGGAGCTGACCACGACGCTCCAGGCCGTCGTCGACACCCACGACGCCCTGCGCACCCGACTGGTGACCGGGGCTGACGGGCGGTGGTCGCTGCACGCGGCCGGAACCGGTGCGCCCCGCGTCGCCGACATCCTGCGCCGCGTGGACGTCACCGGACTCACCGAAGCGGACCGGCACAGCCTGATCACCGAGGAGACCACTGCCGCCAAGCGGCGCCTTGACCCGGCCGCGGGCGTCATGCTGCAACCGGTGTGGTTCGACGCCGGGCCCGGACGAGCGGGGCGGCTGCTGCTCGCGGTACACCACTTCGCCGTCGACGGTGTGTCCTGGCGGATCCTGCTGTCCGACCTCGCCGTGGCGTGGGAAGCGGTATCCGCCGGACGTGAGCCGGTCCTCGCGCCGGTCACGACGTCGCTGCGCGGCTGGGCGGAGCAGGTGGCCACCGGCTCCGCCATCGCCCGGCACCGGCCCGAACTACCGGTGTGGCAGGAGATCCTGCGGGACGCCGAACCCCTGGTCGCCGGAGAGCTCGACCCCGAGCGTGACGTCACCGGCACCGAGGGACGCCTGTCCGTGACGCTCTCCGCCGAGGACTGCGCCCCCCTGGTGGCACAGGTGCCCGCCGCGCTGCGCAGCAGCATCCAGGACGTGCTGATGACCGCTCTCGGCCTCGCCGTACGGCGCTGGCGGTCCTGCGATGAAGGCCCCGGCGCCCCGGGCACGGGTGAGGTGGTCATCGACGTGGAGAGCCACGGCAGGCACGAGCACCTGGCCGACGGCGTCGACTTGTCCCGCACGGTGGGCTGGTTCACCAGCGTCCACCCGGTGCGCCTCGACGCCGCCGCCCCGCCCTGGCGGCAGGTCATCGAAGGCGGCGACGGACTCGCCGCCGCGGTCGTCCGCACCAGTGAGCGTCTGCGGACCCTCCCCGGCAACGGCCTCGGCTTCGGTCTGCTGCGCTACCTCGACCCGCAGACCGCGCCGCTGCTCGCGGCCCTGCCCGCGCCGCACCTGCTGTTCAACTACCTGGGCCGGGTACCCGTCACCGACGAGGAGCTGCCCTGGCTCCCGCTGCGCGACGACATCGCCCCCGGCACCGCAGGGGCCCGGCCACTGTCCCACCCCCTGGAGGTGAACGCCGTCACCCAGGACGGCCCCGACGGGCCGCGACTGGTGGCCAACTGGAGCTGGGCCACTTCGCTGCTCAGCGAGGAAGAGGTCCGCCGGCTCGCCGACGCCTGGTTCGACGCGCTGCGCGCACTCACCCGCTGCGCGGCCGGCGTCGGCAACGGCACCGTCACCCTGCCCCGCCGCCAGGACGCGCCCGCCGCGGCCATCGGGGCGGCCGACCTCCTGACGGCCCCGATCCCCAGGGCCGACCGCAGCGAGGGAACCGGCCTCTCCTTCGGACAACTGGAGTTCCTGCTCCAGCCGGTGGGCCCCAACCACGCCCACCACGCCGTCATCACCGCCTTCCGGGTGCGCGGAGAGCTCGACACCGTGGCCCTGCGCCGCGCCCTGGACGACCTGGTGCGCCGCCACGACATTCTGCGCACCCGCTACGTCCAGCAGGGCTCGGCGACGCGGCAGTTCGCCGACGGCCGGCCCGTGTGGCCGCTCGACACCGTCGAACTGCGGGCTTACCAGGGAGCGGAACAGCGCGAGCGGCTGCGCGCCCTGCTCACCGAGGAGACCAGGAAGACGTTCCGCATCGAGGACGGCGACCTGGTGCGCGGTCTGCTCGTGCGGCTGGCCGACCGTGAACACGCGCTGGTCCTCGTCGCACACCACATCCTGGTGGACCACTGGGGATTCCTCGTGGTCTTCGACGAACTGGCGAAGCTGTACGAGGCCCACGCGGCGGGCCGCCCGCCGCGGCTGCCCGAGGTCATGGTCCAGCACCTGGACTATGCGGCGTGGGAGCAGGGGCTGCTGGCCGACGGCTCACTCGACGAGCACGTCGAGCACTGGCGCAACGAACTCGACGGAGCGGCGCGCACGCTGGACTTCGAGGCACCGCCCCACCAGCTCGACGACTTCATCGAGGGCTTCAGCTGCAGCGTCGTGGTCGAGGCCGAGGTCATGTCGGCGGTGAAGGAGGCCGCACGCCGTGAGGGCGTGACCCTGTTCATGATGCTGATGTCGGCGTTCCACGTGCTGCTGCACAGCTACTCGGGTGCGACGGACATCGCCGTCAGCCACCCGTTGGCCGGCCGTGAGCGGCCGGAGACCGAATCCATGGTCGGCCCGTTCATCAACATCATCCTCAACCGCTCGCGCATGGCGGACGACCCCACGTTCCACGAACTGGTCCAGCGCGTCCTGCAGGGCGAGCTCGACGCCTACTCGCACCAGAACGTACCGGTACGTGCGCTGGTGCACGACGGCGTCGTCGGCGACGGCAACCACCTGCCCCTGCGCGTCATGCTCAACCTGCTCGGCGTGCCCGCCAAGACGCTGACCCTGCCGGGTCTCGAGGTGGCACCGCTGGACGTGCGGGTCGGCGACGTGACACCGCTCCCCGAACTGATCACCGCCATCGAGCCGCACAACCTCGACCTGTACCTGGTGGCCCGCGACGTCGAGGGCGAACTGCACGGCCTGTGGGTGTACTCACCGGACTACATCGCGCCGCCCGTCATGGGGGCGCTGGTCCGGCAGTGGCCGCGCGTACTCGAACTGGTGGCGGCGCACCCCGGGCTGCGGGTGTCGGAACTGCGCGAGCGCCTGCGTGCCGAACGGGACGAAGCCACCGGCCCGGACAGCCACCGCTGAGCCGCGCCGTGCCCCCATCCATCACCACACCAGCCGTTTCCCACCCGACGGCGGAATGCAGAGAGCATGACTGAGACCACATGTCCCGTCACCAACGGACTGCCGACGCTCCGCGAGCGGCCCCTGGACCCGCCGGACGTCCTGCGCGCCCAGGGACCGATCAGCCGGATGACCTTCCCCGACGGATACCAGGGCTGGCTCGTCACCGGATACCGCCAGGGCCGGCAGATCCTGGCCGACAAGCGGTTCAGTTCGTCCCCTTCGCACAAACACCTGGCGTTCCCCTCCGACCGCCCCTCGGACCTCGAGGCAGGCATACCCGGCCTCTTCGAACACATGGACCCGCCGGACCACACCCGGTTCCGGCGCCGGCTGGCCGGACAGTTCACCGTCCGCAGGATGCGCCAGCTCGCCTCCCGCATCGAGGAGATCACCGCGCACTACGCCGACGCGATGCTGCGCAACGGCCCGCCCGCGGACCTGGTCGCGGATTACGCGGTGCCGGTGTCCTCGCAGGTGATCTGCGAACTCCTCGGGGTTCCGGTCGCCGACAGGGAGCGGTTCGTCGGTGACTCGGAGAGTCTGCTGCGCCTGGACATCGCCCCCGAGGAGGCGCAGGCCGCTCTGAAGGATCTGGTGGGCCTCACCGGTGAACTGCTCGCGCGCAAGAAGGCCGGACCGGCCGACGACGTACTCAGCGTGCTGGTGTCGAGCGATGACATCAGCATGGAGGAGTCCATCGGAGCCACGCTGCTGCTCCTGGTCGCCGGGCACGAGACCACGGCCAACATGCTCTCGCTCGGCACGTACGCGCTGCTGGCCAACCCCGGCCAGATGGCGCTGCTGCGCGCGGACGAGTCGCTGGTCGAGAGCGCGGTCGAGGAACTGCTGCGCTTCCTGACCATCGTGCATGTCGGCGTGCAGCGGACCCCGACCGAGGACGTGGAGATCGACGGGGTGACGTTCCGCGAGGGGGAGACGGTACTGATCCACCTGCCCAGCGCCAACCGCGACGCGACCCAGTTCCCCGATCCCGACCGGCTCGACGTCACACGGGGCGGCCACAGCCACCTCACCTTCAGCCACGGCATCCATCAGTGCCTCGGGCAGCAGCTGGCACGCCTGGAGCTGCGCATCGGCTACACCGCCCTGCTGCGACGCTTCCCCGGACTGCGCATCGCCGGGGACCCGCGGGAGATCCCGATGCGCTCCGACATGACCGTCTACGGCGTGCACCGGCTGCCGGTGACGTGGTGACCGCCCCGAACGACAAGGAGCACACGATGACGAACCCGTTCGACGCCCCCGACGCCGCGTACCGCGTCCTGGTCAACGAGGAGCGGCAGCACAGCCTGTGGCCCGAGGACCTGCCCGTGCCGGGCGGCTGGTCGCCGGTGTTCGGACCGGACACGCGGGACGCCTGCGTCGATCACGTGGACACGCACTGGAGCGACATGCGGCCACCCTCGATACGGACAGCGCCATGACGACCGCGCCGCAAGCCCGGTCACCTCTGCGGAGCTGGCGTTTCCGCAGAGTCATCGCCGCGGAGTTCACCTCGTCGGTGGGCACGCAGATGACCACCCTCGCCCTGCCGTGGTTCGTCCTGATGACCAGCGGCTCCCCGGCCCGGATGGGGCTGGTCTTCCTGGTCCAGATCCTGCCGGTGCCCCTGCTCGCCATGCCGGCGGGGCTCCTGGTGGCCCGCTGGGGGGCCCGCCGCGTCACGATAGCCGGAGACCTGTCCAGCGCCCTGCTGACGGCGGCGGTACCCACCCTGTACATGGCGGGCCTGCTGCCGTTCTGGGCTCTCCTGGTGATCGTGGCGCTCATCGGCTGCGTCACCTCGGCCTACCTGTCCGCACAGCGCCTGCTCCTGACCGAGTCCATCGGACTGGACGAGGCGGTCGTCACCGCGGGCAACGCCCTGTTCGAGACGGCGACCTCGACGGCGAGACTGGTCGGTCCGGCGGTCGCCGGCTTCCTGATCGCGCGATTCGGCGCGCTCAACGTGCTGTGGATCGACGCGGTGTCGTTCGCCGTCTCGGCCACACTGCTGGTCGGATTACCCCGCACACCGCCGGCCGAGCAGCCGCCGTCCTCGCACCACATGGCCGAAGGCGTCCGCTACCTGCTCAGGGACCGGGTGCTGCGCACCCTCGCGCTCGCCGCGCTCGGCTACGGGATGCTCATGCCCGTCGTGATGCTCGCCCTGCCCGTGCTGGCCAAGGACCGCTACGACGCCGACCCCCATGCCGCCGGATGGCTGCTGGCGGCCTGGGGCGGCGGCACGGCACTGGGCACCGTCGTCGTCGCCCGGCTCGCCCACCGGTTCACCCCGGTCGCACTGGCGGCCGCGGGCGGAGCGGGGGCGGCGGCCGGACTGTGGTTCCTGCCGTGGGACCAGCCGGTCACCACCCTGGCGGTCGCTGTGGCGGCCGGCTGCATGTTCCTGCCCGCGGTGACCGCGCCGGCCGTCGCGCTGATGATGCTGCGCCCACCGGAGCACTTGCGCCCCCACGTGGTCCCCGTGTTCGGCGCCGCCGTCTTCGTCGCGAGCCCCATCGCCTACGGAGTGGCCGGGGTGCTGTTCGAACATCTCGCCGTGAGCACCGTGCTCACGGCGGTCGCGGTGGGGGCGAGCCTCAGCGCGCTGCTCCTGCTCAGCCTGGCCCGCCGCCCCCGCCCGGGGCCGATGACGGCCGCCGCGCACCCCGACCGGCACTCAGCCGGATCGATCTGACATCTACTCACCCACGGGAGCAGTCATGGCGCATCAGCACGACAGCGGAGGCGGACGGAGAGCGAGACCGAACCTGCCGTCGCTCACCGGCGTGCGGTTCATCGCCGCGGCACTCGTCTTCTTCTACCACGCCTCCATCCCCGAGACCCTCGGTGTGTTCGAGGACCCGGACGTCGCCGAGGGCTACGCGCAGGCGTTCAGCAGAGTCGGCTTCGCGGGAGTCTCCTTCTTCTTCATCCTCAGCGGATTCGTGCTGGCCTGGTCGGCACGGGCCCAGGACACCCTGACGGGCTTCTACCGGCGCCGGTTGCTGAAGATCTTCCCCAACCACATCGTCACGTGGGCCGCGGCACTCGTCTTCTTCGCGACGGTGGCCGCCGTGCGGCCAGGCGTGTGGCTCTCCAACCTTCTTCTCGTGCACTCCTGGATACCGCGCCTCGACACGGCCGTCTCCCTGAACCAGCCCAACTGGTCGCTCTGCAGCGAACTCCTCTTCTACCTTCTCTTCCCCCTGTTGTGGCGCTGGGTCCGCACCATCAGAAGCAACCGCCTGTGGGCGTGGTTCGGCATCACCTTCACCGGCCTGCTGAGCGCTCAGATCATGATCGACATGTGGGCACCCGCCTCCCAGGATCTCGCGGACTGGCCGCTGACCCTGATGGAGGCCTGGCTGGGCTACAACTTCCCGCCCCTGCGTCTCTTCGAGTTCGTCCTCGGCATGCTCGTCGCCCGGCTCCTGGCGGAGGGCCACCGGGTTTCCCCGGGCCTCGTGCCCGCACTGGCCCTGACCGGTGCGGGGTACGCGCTCGTCCTGGCCCTGCCCTGGCAGTACGGGTTCAACGTGGTCCTGGCCGTGCCGCTGTCCCTGCTGGTCGCGGCGCTCGCGGACGCCGATCTCAGCGGACGCCGCACCGGGCTGCGGGGTCGCTTCCTCACCCTGCTCGGGGAGGTGTCGTTCGCCTTCTATCTCGTGCACTTCATGGTGCTGGTCGTCGTCCAGGACGTGCTGCGGGGGAGGCAGTACGGCACGGGCACCGCTCTCGCCGTCATCGCGCTCGTCTTCGTCGTCGCCCAGTTGCTCGGCTGGGTGCTCTACGCAGGGGTGGAACGCCCGGTCATGCGGCGGTGGGCCGGCACTCCCCGCAAGACGGTGAACGTTCCCGGACCACACCGTCCGCAGCTCGTGGACCAGCAGGGCTGAGCCGGACCGGAGTGAGCCGAGGTGGTGCGCCGTGCCGCCCGGGCGGCACGGCGCACCACCTCATCCCAGGGCGTCCAGAGCCTGGGCAACCGCGTTGCTCACCGTGATCCCGGCGTGGTGCAGCAGATACTCCTCCCCGCCCACCAGGTCGTAGTGGATGTCCGGCACGCCGATCCGCCGCACCGGGGGGCCGCCGACCTCGGCCACCACCTCGCACACCGCCGCTCCCAGGCCGCCCAGGGCCCGGTGGTCCTCGATGGTCACCACGGCGTCCGCGTTGGCGCCGGCGTGCAGTACGGCCTCCCGGTCGAGCGGCTTGACGGTGTGCATGTTCAGATGCCCGGCGCTCACCCCCTGGGCGGCGAGCTCCCGCGCCGCCTCGGCCGCGACCAGGTTGGGATGCGGTCCGGTGGCGATGAACAGCACCCGACCGGGGTCCCGCAGCACCCGCGCCCTGCCGAGCACGAACGCCTCACGCTCCTGGTACAGCGGGGCCGTGGCCTGGCGCCCGAGCCGCAGGTACGCCGGTCCCGGGTCGTCGGCGATCGCCACGGTCGCCTGAGCCGCCTCCCAGGAGTCGGCGGGAACCACCACCGTCATGTTCGGCAGCATCCGGATCACACCGATGTCCTCGAGCGAATGATGCGTGGGGCCGTAATGGCCCGAGGCGAGCCCCGCATGCGTGCCCACGATCTTGACCGGCACATTCGCGCCCGCCACGTCGATCTTGATCTGCTCGAAGGCACGGGCGACCGCGAAGGGGCTCATGCCGTTGGCGAACACCGGGCGGGCGGACACCGTCAGGCCGGCGGCCACGCCGATCATGTTCTGCTCCGCGATACCGAGGTCGACGTGCTGCCGCGGCAGTTCGAGGGCGAAGTGGTCCTCGAAGTTCATGTCGGCGGTCAGACACGCCAGCCTCGGGTTCTCCCGCGCGAGCGCGAGCAGCATCATGGCGTACGCGTTGCGGCTCTCCATGATCGCGCGGTTCTCCCAGACGTGGTCCAGTACCTGCGCCACGGTACGGTGCGCCGCGATGTCGGTGCTCATGCCCGGTGACCCTCCAGGAGCGCCGACGCCGCTCGCCGGGCCGACGTGCCAAGGGTCGCCGAATGGCTCTGCTTGGTGTTCTCCAGCCCCGGGACCCCGCGCGCCTTGATCGTGTGGGCGATGACGACCGTCGGGCGGCCCGGCTCGACGGGACGGGTCAGTGCCGCACGGATCTCGTCGTGATCGTGCCCGTCGACACTGAGCACGCGCCAGCCGAAGGCCGCCCACTTGTCGGCCAGCGGCTCCAGGGACATGCAGTCGTCGGTGCGGCCGCTGATCTGCCAGCCGTTGCGGTCGACGATCGCGATGAGGTTGTCGGCACCGTGATGCGCCGCGGCCATGGCCGCCTCCCAGTTGGAGCCCTCCTGCAGTTCGCCGTCGCCGAGGATCACGAAGGCACGCTTGTCGTGGCCGTAGCGCTGCCCGGCCAGCGCGACCCCCAGGCCCAGGGGGAGCCCGTGGCCCAGGGCGCCCGTGGAGAAGTCCACGCCCGGAAGACGCTTCATGGGGTGACCGCCCAGCCGGCTGCCCTCCTCCGCGTAGGTGGCGCACTCCGACTCGGGGATGACCCCGGTGGCGGCGAGCACCGCGTAGAGCGCCGCGGAAGCCTGCCCCTTGCTCAGGATCAGATGATCACGATCGCCGGAGCCGCCCTCGCCCGCCGGGTCACGCAGCACTTCGGCGTACAGCACGGCCAGGAGGTCGGCGATCGACATGCTGCCGCCGATGTGCACTCCGTTCGGGGAGGCGCTCATCTCGATGACCTTGCGCCTGATCTCCAGGGAGAGTCCCCGTGCCGTGGTCCGCGGGGGCGACTGAGTAAGCATGGGAGTTGCATCCTTCCGAAAGCCGACCGGTGCCTTGACCAGCGGTATCCAGCAGAAGTGAGAGAGCGGGACGGGCACCGCCGGGTCGCGGGGCGCCCGGAGTTCACACCAGGCCGCAGACGGCCCGGGGGCCGGCCGGCCGGATCCGGAAGACCGATTCACGGACGGACTCGATGAATCGGTAGTCGATCTCCAGCGTGACGGGGTCCGGATGCGTCAGGAACACCCGCAGCGGACTGGTCAGCAGGTCATGAGTGGGCACGATGGTGTCGCCGGGGCCCCGCTTGACCACGAGGTCCACCACCGACGGGCGGCTGCGGATCTCCTTGACCAGAGCCTCGTCGACCGAGACGACGGTGCCCGACAGCAGCGTCGGAGCGTTGTAGACGGCGGCGGGCTGGCGCCGCTCGTACACCCCGTCCGCGTAGCGGGCGAGGAAGTCCCGGGGCCGCAGGTAGGCCAACGCCGTCAGGTCGGCGCTGTTGACGCCCATGGCCCGGTCGTGGAAGGCGGGGTGCAGATGACCGTTGACCCGGGCACCGACCTCGACCAGCGCCGGGCCGTCCTCGGTCACGATCAGTTCGGTGTGTGCGGGGCCGTGCCGGATGTGCAGGACGTCGAGGACGCGACGCGTGTAGTCGACCAGGTCCGCGACGACCGGAGTGTCGGACGGCAGCAGGATGTCCCGGTTGTAGATGGGCTTGCCGTTGGCCAGCAGACGCTTTTCGTACCGCCACACACCGCAGACGTAGGAGTGGCCGTCGGCACTGACGGTGTCGACGATGTACTCGGTGCCCTCCAGGTAGCTCTGCACGAGGACCTCGGTATTGGTGCCGTTGAACACGGTGGTGCTGGACAGCACATCGTGGAACGCGGAGCGCAGCGCCTCGGCGTTACGGCACACGGTGACCCCGTCGGTGGAGGCGGACGCCAGCGGCTTCGCCACACAGGGCCAGTGCCCGCCCGCGTCGGCCCAGGCAACCGCCTCCTCGGCGTCGGAGGTGCGCAGCTGCCGCGCCGTGCGCAGCCCCGCCGCCGAAACCGTCTCGATCATCTTGTACTTGTCGCGGCGCGCGTCGGAGCGTGTCGTCCCGTTGCTGCGCACGCCCAGCGCCTCACTCAGCCGGTCCGCGAGCAGGACGCCCGGTTCCTGGCCCGGCAGCACGAAACGCACTCCGGCCTCGGCGAGGGCACGCTCGGTGGCACCGTCCGGGTCGTACACCAGCGAATCCAGATAGGCGGACCGGTCCCACGGCTGCATGCGCGCGATCGGTTCGGCGGCACTTTGCACATGGACCACGTCGACGCCCAGCCGGTTGAACGCTGCGGGCAGGTAGTTGCCCGTCCCGTACGCGTCGACCAGGACACCGATCGCGCGGCCCCCGGACCTGCGCACTGCTTGCACGGAGCTGTCCAGCAGCTCCTCGGCGCCCCTGCCCACCATCAGCTCAGTCATCAACTTCTCCCGCCTCGGGTCATCGCGGTCTGAGCTCAGCACCGTAGGAGCCGGGAAGCACGGGGCACGCGGCCATACGACTTGAGACACATGGGGTCACCCCCAAAGGCACATGGCCGGGGCCGGGGTCCGGCACACTCGGCACCGTGATCCCGTCGGCCGCTCCGGCCGAACCCGTCGAGGAGGCGCAGGATGAACCACTTGGCCGACGAGGGCCGTTACGACCGCCCGCACTACCGGCGCGCGGGGCGCAGCGGGCTGCGTCTGCCGGCTCTGTCGCTGGGGCTCTGGCACAACTTCGGCCCCGACCGTCCGGCTGACGTCCAGCGGGACCTGCTGCTGCGCGCCTTCGACCTGGGCGTCACGCACTTCGACCTCGCCAACAACTACGGCCGGCCGGTGTTCGGATACGCCGAGACCCGCTTCGGAGAGGTTCTGCGGAGTGACCTCGGCCGCTACCGGCACGAGATCATCATCTCCACCAAAGCCGGCTACGAGAGCTGGCCGGGGCCCTACGGCATCGGCGGTTCCCGCGCCTACCTGCTGGCATCGCTCGACCGCAGCCTGCGTCGGCTGGGCGTGGATCACGTCGATGTCTTCTACTCGCACCGGCCGGACGCGGACACGCCGGTCGAGGAGACCATGGGAGCCCTCGCCGATGCCGTGCGACAGGGCAAGGCCCTGTACGCGGGCATCTCCAACTACTCCCCGGACGCGACGCGACGGGCCGCCGGGGCGCTCACCGGCACCGGGGTGCCCCTCACCCTTCACCAGCACCGGTACTCGATGTTCGACAGAACCCCCGAGCAGGGTCTGTTCGCGGAACTCTCCCGGCTCGGCACCGGCGGCACGGTCTTCTCGCCGCTCGCCCAAGGACTGCTGACCGACCGCTACCTGGGCGGCACCGTGCTGCCCGGCACCCGCGCGGCCGCCGGGATGTTCCTGTCCGCGCGGGACATCACCGATGCCTATCTGCGGCGGGCCGAGGCACTCGACAAGATCGCGAACCAACGAGGCCAGAGCCTCGCCCAGCTGGCCCTCAGCTGGGTGCTGCGGCGGCCGGAAGTCACCTCCGCCGTGATCGGGGCCAGCAGTGTCGCGCAGCTGGAGGCCAACGTGGCCGCGCTGGACGCGCCGCCGCTCACCGAACGGGAGCTGGCCGCCATCGAACCGTACGCGGTGAACCCGGAGGCGCTGTGATCCCGCAGGGTGCGAAGCCGTTCACGTCGCGACACGCAACCGCGGCGCGCCCTGTGCGTTGCCGGGGTGGATGAGCCGCATCGAAGAGGCCTTGTTGACGGCATCCAGGCGGCTGACCGCGTCGAGCTTCTCGAAGATGTTGCTCAGGTGCCGCTTCACGGTGCCTTCCGCGATCCCCAGGCGCGCCGCGATCTGCCGGTTGCTCAGGGCCGCCGCCGCGTGGGTGAGCACCTCCAACTCGCGGGCCGACAGCTCCGTACCGGTGACCGGCCCACTGCCCGCCAGGTGCGGGGCCGGCCGGTGCAGCGGCAGCGTCACCGTCTGATGGGAGCGGGCCCCGTGCTGTGCCCGCACGGCGTCGGCGACGGTGCCGTAACCCACCCCCTTGTGCAGATAGCCGTGCACGCCCAGGTCCAGCAGACTCTGCACGAGACGTGGCTGCTCCAGTTCGGACAGCACGAGCACACGGCAGCGCGGGACACCGTGCAGCAGCCGGGTGGCGATCGCCACCCGGTCGTCGGCCGGCACCATCTGGACATCGATCATCACGAGGTCCGGACGGACCCGCGTGACCAGCGTGAACAGGTCCGCCAGGTCACCGGTCTGCCCCACGATCTCGATGCCGGGCTCCGTGTCCAGCAGCGCGCAGAGCGACTCGCGCAACAGCCTCTGCTCGTCCGCGACCACGACGTGTACGGGTGCGTGGGACATGGCAGGCAGTACTCCTGTTCTCCGGGCCGAGTTGAGGGGTGGCGCGCCGGACCATCGAACGTCAGGGAAACGGGGTGCGTGTCGACCGCGCGGAGCGGCGGAAAGGGACGGGGGCCGGATACCGCTTCCGGCACCGCATCGCGCCGACATGTCCGCCCGCTGCCGCGGATTGCTGTACCGAGATCACGGTAGCGACCGTCCTTCGCCCGGGCCTATATGCACTCCTCACAACTACCGGTGAACGAACGCCCCGTGGGCCCGACGACCCCGCTTGCATGTGCCTTTGAGCGCGCCGGCATGTGACAGAAGTCGTAGCGCCACAGGCCGGGCGGCCCTGCGCTGCCTACGTTTCTGGCGTTCCGGGCCGGCGAGGCCCCCTACGCCACAGGGAGGAACGCCGATGGCGCCCTTGACTTCACCACCCACGACGCGAGGACACGTCGACTACGACTTCAGCAAGGTCGCACCGGAGGTACGCAAGAAACTTCGGCCGCTGAGCGCGGTCGACAACTGGCACGCCGTGCTCGCCATCCTCACCGACTACGCGGGCATCGCCGTCGCGGTCCTGGCGTGCCTGCACATCACCTGGTGGCTGTACCCGCTCGCGCTGCTGTTCATCGGCTCGACCCAGCGCGCGATGGTCAACCTCCTGCATGAGTCGTCGCACAAGGTCCTCAGCCGCAACCCGGCACTCAACCTGGTGCTCGGGACGGTGTTCTCCGGATACCTGGTCTTCCACCTGTACTCGCCCTACCGGACCAGCCACATCGGCTTCCACCACCGCTACCTGGGAGACCCGCAGAAGGACCCCGACTACCAGTTCCACCGCGATCTCGGTCTGTACGACGCGGGGAAGTCGGATACCCGGTTCTTCCTGGAGAACATCGCGCTCGCCATCCTGGGTCTGCGTACCGCCGCCTACATCCGGTACATCGTCCGGGACCGCCTCTTCTACCGAGGGCCGCAGACCAACGTCTCCATGCCGGTCCGCCTGGCCACGGAACGCGTGGTCTTCATCGCGCAGTGGCTGCTGATCACGGCGGTCTGCTTCGCCACCGGAACGCTCCACCTCCTGCTGCTCTTCTGGTTCGTCCCGCTGTTCACCAGCGCGGTCGCGGTGGGGTGGCTGTCGGAACTCGCCGAGCACTACCCGATGCCCGAGAGCGAGCGCGCCCAGCTGCTCATGACGCGCAACCGCCACGGGTGGGCCCTGGAGAACTACCTGCTGGGCCGGCACCACGACAACTACCACCTGGTGCACCACCTCAACATGAGCATTCCGTTCTGGAACATGAAGCGTGCCCACCGCATCCTGCTGGACGATCCGACCTACGCCCGCTGGGACGCGCTGTGGGGCGGCATCGTCACCCGCGCCCGGGACCGGGACGGCGCCGAGACGGTCGTGACGTACGCCGCGAAGTACCGCGCCTGGCGCCGGGCCGGCGGCTCCCCCGGGGCAGCCTCGCCCACCTTCGCCGAGGTCCTCGCCCTCGCACGCACCCAGCCCGAGCGGCAGCCATGAGGAGGCTCCCATGACCGATCGGACGTACACCGAGCGGTGGCGCTCGTACCTCAACACGGCCGGCTCCGGGCTGCAGAGCCGCGAAACCCGAAAGGCGGTGGCCGACTACCTCACCCTGGAGGGGACGGTCGGCTCCTACTTCGCCGAACGCGCCTACGCGGAACTGATCGAAGAGGGCGTCTACCGCAGTCTCGCGGAACTGTTCAACTGCGACCGTGACGATGTGGCGATGTCGGACTCGGCGACCCGGGCCTGGCACAGCGCCGTGGCCGGCCTGACCCTCACCGCACGCGACATCGTATGGACGACACCCTATGAATGGGCCGGCAATCTTCTCCTTCTCAGGAACCTGCAGAGAACCGCTGGATTCTCGCTCCAGGAAATCCCCTGCACCCCGCGCGGAGACGTCGACATCGACTGGTGCCACCGGCACATCAGCGACCGCGTCGCCCTCATCTCGCTGACGCACATGCCCTCCTGCACGGGGGCCGTCACCCCTCTGGGCCCGTTCTCCGAACTCGTCCGCGACCGGCGCACCCTGCTCGTGGTCGACGCCTGCCAGTCGGCCGGGAACGTGCCCATCGACCTGACGGCCACCCCCGTCGACCTTCTGACGGCGAACGGCAAGAAATCGCTGCTGGCGCCGCGCGGCACGGGCTTCGCGGTGATGTCGTCCCGGTTCCGCGCAGGGGCCGAACCGGTCAGCGTCGACGTGCACACGCACGCCTTCGCCCCCGGTGGCGGCATCCGCCGCCTCACCGAAAGCGCCCGCAGGTTTGAGCTCGGCGAGAAGAGCGTGCCGGCCTTCGTCGGGTTCGACACCGCCCTGCGGCAGGCCCGCGGCAACGACTGGGACCGGACGGCCGCCCTGTCACGGGAGCTGCGCGAGCGGGCCGGCCGGATCCCGGGGCTGCGCGTGCACGCGCCCGGTACTCAGCACACCGGCATCATGTGCGTCACCCACGACCGCCTCACGCCCGAGCGGCTGTGGCACGCACTGTGCCGGGCAGGCGTCGCCTGCTGGCTCATCGACGGCGCGCACACCCCCAACTACCTCCTGCGGGCCGGCATTGACCACGCGGTACGGCTGGCTGTGGGACCCCGCACCACACGCGGGGAGATCGACTATGCCATCGGCGTCCTGGAGGAGGCGGGCGGCCCCAGGGCCACCGTGCCTGCCCTGGCCCAGCGGAAGAGGGAGTGGTCGGCGTGAAGAAGGTCATCATCCTCGGCGTCAATGCCACCAGCGCCAAATACGTCCCCCGGGCGCTGCGCTCGGCGGGGCTGGAGCCCGTGTTCCTCGCGGACCCCGGGAAATTCGCCGGCCAGGCCGCGGACAGTCTGCGGGACTGCGTCTGCTTTCCGGCCGACATCGAGGACCGCGCCGCGATCCTGCGCCTGCTGGCCGACGAGCCGTCGATCACCGAGGACGCGTTCGCCATCACCGGCCTGTATGACGAGAAGTTCCCGCTCATCGCGGAGATCGCCGCCCGCTACGATCTGCACGGGCCGGAGCCGATCGCGGTGCGGCTGGCCTCCAAGGCCGTGGTCGCGGAGCTCATACCCGAGTTCAGCCCGCCGACCCTGCACTTCACCGGAGGCGACGCGGCCCGGCTGGCGGTTGACCCGGCCACTCTCCTCCCGGCACCCGACGGCTACATCGTGAAGCCCGCCGAGCAGGCCGGGGCGCGCGGCGCGGCGCGTCTGCCCAAGGGTGCCGGGCCCGTGGACCTGTGGAATGCGGTGGCCGCCACCGGCCTCTCCCAGGACGTCACTCACCCCTGGGTGCTGCAGGCGGACATCCGCGGCCCGCTGTTCAGCCTGGAGGGCTACGTCACCGGCGGGCGGACGGTCTTCATCGACTTCTCCCAGCGTGGGCGCATCTCCTGGACGGAGGTGAGCAACCTGCTTCCTGCCGACCGCCGGCTGCCGCGCGGCACCGAGGCCCTCTGCAAGAGCGCCGTCACCACGCTCGTCGAACGGTCCGGCCTGTCCCAGGGGTACTTCCACTGCGAGTTCCTGGTCGATGCGGGACGCCCGTACCTCATCGACGCCAACATCGGACGCGTGGGCGGCGGCGCCATCGTCGAGCAACTCGCACTCGTCCACGCCCTGGACCCCGCGGAGATCCTCGCCCACGTCCTCACGCTGGGCCTGCCGGCAGCGGGAACCAGCCCGCAGCCCGCCTACCGTGCCCAGGGCAGCGGCGCGTCCACTCTGTCGTACTACTACGGCATCGAGGGCGGAGGGCAGGTCCTGTCGGTGACCGGACCGGACGGAGGGCGTTGCCTGCATACCCAGGTCACGCCGGACGGCGGCCGGGTCGATCCGGTGGGAGCGGGCGATTCCGCGTGGGTGGGGATGCTCACCGGCCCCACGAGTGAGGTGGCACGCGAGATAGGGAGTGTCGTGGTGCACACCTCCGACGGCCCGCGCCGCCCCGCCTGGGTGGCACCGTCGTGAACGGTGGGCGTGCCACGCCTCCAGGCGGCTGGACGATCTACGCCGTCCGCTTCCTCACCTACAGCACCTGGGGCGTGCTGTATCCGTTCTTCACCGTGTGGCTGCTCGACCAGAAGCTCTTCTCGGCCGCGGACTGCGGGCTGATCACGGGTGCGGCGGTCCTCGCCAACCGGCTCGGCTCCCTCGCGTTCGTCCGCGTCCTGCCACCGGGCCGCGAGCGAAGCGCCATCATCGGCTCACAGATCGCGATGGCGGCGGCAGCGGGTCTTCTGTGCGCCATGGTGTCGACGGAGGTCGCTTCGCTCCTCGCCTGGATGCTGGTCTCGGCGGCCTTCGGACTCGCCGGGTCACTGGCCACCCTCGCGCAACTGACCCTGATCGTGCACCAGTTCGGACCGGAGGAGACTCGCCGGGCCTTCTCCTACGAGAACGTCGCACTCAACGCGGCCGGCGGCCTGGCCCCCTTCGTGTCCTCCCTCGCCTACGCCGCCACGGGCCGGTTCTACGTGCTGGCCCCGATCGGGTTCGCGGTGCTGGCGGGAGTGCTGGCGACGCGTCTGGCCACGGGCCGCGTGCCGGTGCGGCGGCCGGCGGCCAAGGGGTCGGAGCCCGGCATCCTGCCCCCGGGGATGCCCGTCCTGCTCGGGGTCAACTTCCTGACCCACATCACCTACGCGCAGTTCTACGGCGTGTTCGCCGCCTACGCCACGTCGAGCCTCGGAGCACGCGACGTCGGCCTGCTCTTCGCCTTCGCCAGTGTCGCCATCGTGGTGACCCAGTCATGGGTGACCCGGCTGTGCCGGGACAGGGGTGAGCCGGTCATCATCGTGACCGCCAACCTGGCGCTGGGGGCGGGAACCGCCCTGCTCGTGGCGCCGGGAGGAGGCATGGCGCTGATGCTCTGTGCCGTCCTCGCCATCACGGTCGGCGAGATGCTCTACGGCCCGGTGTACCAGACGCTGGCCGTCGCCGTCGCGGGGGGACGCACGAGTCTGGCCGTCGGCGCCCTGACCTTCGTCTGGGGGCTGGCCGAGTCCCTCGCCGTGGCGGCGGGCCTGTGGCTCATCGGGGCCGGCCTCGGCCCCGTGACGTTCCTGCTCGGAGCCGCCGCGGCCGTGGCGGCCGTAGTGATCGTCGCCGTGTTCCACCGCCGGTTCGCCGCCATGGCGGCCAGTGCCACGGCGGACAGTGCCGAGGCGAGTGGCGCCGTGTCCGCGGTACGGCCCACCGCCGACTCCACCTCGTGACGGAAAGAGACATCGTGGCTTCCGCATCATCCAGCGCCCTGTGCTCCGCCGCCCAACGGCCGGTCTCCGTACTCAAGTTCGGCGGCACCTCGATGGGGACCTCCCCCGAAGCGCTCACGCGGATCGCGCGCATCGTCGCCGCGGCCCATGACCGCGGCGGCGATGTCGTGGTGGTCGTCTCCGCCCGCGGCGACTGCACCGACCGGCTCATCGACGAGGCCCGGTCGGCGGGCACCGCTCCGCCGGGCCGTGAACTCGATCAGCTGCTGGCCACGGGGGAGGCCCGCTCGGCCGCCCTCTTGGCCATCGCCCTGCACGAGCTGCGCGTGCCCGCGGTCTCGCTACTGGGGTCGCAGGCCGGCTTCACCGTGTCCGGCCGGCACGAGAACGGGCGCATCCAGGCTCTGGACACCTCTCGGCTGCGCCAGGTCCTGGCTCGCGGGGAAGTGGCCGTCGTGGCCGGCTTCCAGGGTGTGAACGCGGTCGGCGACGTCGTCACGCTGGGCAGGGGGGGCTCGGACACGTCGGCCGTGGCGCTGGCAGTCGCGCTCGGCGCCGCCCACTGCGAGATATACACCGACGTCGACGGCGTCTTCTCGGCGGACCCGCGCATCGTGCCGCGGGCGCGGCCGATCCCGCTCGTCCGCGGCGGCGTCATGTCGGAGATGGCCCATGCCGGGGCCCGGGTCCTGCACGCGCGGTCGGTGGAACTGGCCGGCCGAGCGGGCGTCACCCTGCACGTACGGAGCACCTTCAGCCGCAATCCGGGGACCGTCGTGGTCTCCGAACAGGAAGGAGCGGATTTCGCCATGCTGGAAACCGAGGAGCGCGTCACAGCCGTGTCGCACGAGCAGCACAGCGCCCGCATCACGGCCGTCGGCACATCCCCCGGCGCCCCGCTGCTGGGTACCGAAGTCCTCGCCCTGCTGGCCGACGCGTCGGTGCAGATCGACGTGCTGACCAGGTACACCGACACATCGCACGGGCACGGCTGGGACTTCACGGTGCCGGCCGCAGACGCCGACACCGTGACCAGCCTGCTCACGAGCCTGCCCTGCCGCGTCGTCGTCGACCCGGCCGTGGCCAAGGTGTCGCTGGTCGGCTCCGGCCTGATGAGCGACACCCACACCCTGGCCCGCATGCTGAACACGCTGCTCGCCGTGGGGATCGACCCCCTCTCGCTGTCCACCTCCCAGAGCCGGATCTCCGCCACGGTCGCCGAAGCGGACTGCTCCCGTGCGGTGGCCACCCTGCACGCGGAGTTCATGCCCGCCCCCGGCTTGCGCGAGGAGACCGGAAGGGCGACGACCGCGGTCGGCGCACCCGTCTGAGCCGCCCACCCAGCGCCGGGCAGGCGAGCCGGCGACACGGCCACAAGCTCCAGCGCGCCAGCCGCCCGTCACAGAAAGGGGCCCCGCATGACCGAGCCGGATCCGCTTCACCCCGGGCACCGCCCGCGGGCACCGCGGCAGGCGCGTACGACGGAGATCGCCGACGGTGTGTTCGCCTACATTCCGTCCGAGGACGGCTGGTGTCCGGCCAACGCGGGCATCATCACCGGCCCTGAGGGTGTCACGGTCGTCGATACGGTCACGACCGAGGCGCGTACGCGGGCCCTGCGCGCCGCGGTGGCGTCCCTGCGCTCGGGGCCGGTCCGCAGGATCGTCCACACCCACCACCACGGCGGCCATACCCGCGGTGACCGCGACGCCTTTCCCGAAGCGACCGTCATCGCGCACTCGCTGGCGCGCAGTGAGATGGCCGAGACAGCCATCCGGCCCGCCCTGCCGTCAGTCACCTTCGACGAACGGCTCACCCTGCACAGCGGCGACCGGCGCATCGAACTGGTCTACTGCGGGCCCGCCCACACCACCAACGACGTGGTGGTGTGGGTGCCGGGCGACCGGGTGCTCTTCACCGGGGACGTGGTGCTCGCGGGGGCGACGCCCTGCACCCTGATGGGCTCCGTGGAGGGGGCGCTGCGCGCCATCAGGACGCTGCGGGCGTTCGGTGCCCGAACGGTCGTCTGCGGCCGGGGGCCCCTTCGGGACGCGGGGGTCCTCGATGAGACGGAGGCCTACCTGCGCTGGGTCCAGGCCGTCGCGATGAGGGGATGGCAGCGGGGCCTGACGCCGCTGGAGATGGCCGGGGAAGCCTGGGCGGGACCCTTCGGCCACCTGAGCGGTGGCGAGTGTCTGGTGGGAAATCTCCACCGGGCCTGTGCCGAACTGGACGGCGGCCCGCTGGGGCGGCCCCTGGCACTGCCGTGAGGAGGCCCCGCCCAACGGTGTTCAGGCCGACACCGAACACGTTGACAGAACCGCTCGGTTGGTTTTTTCTGGCTGTGAGTGTGCAGCCAGAACCGTGCGAGCCCCGCCCCACAGCATTTTCGTCAGCACATTCAGCCATGCGAAGGAAGTAACAGACGTGTCTGTTGAAACGATTGCGGATGCACAGGCCGGGATCCCCGATGTGGTCCGGCTGACGCGGGACTTCGACGTGGCCTCCCTGGTACGCGACGTCGAGGCGTTGCGCGCACGGCAGGCCGCCGACTGGAGACTGCAGAAGACCTTCGTCACGGACGACCAGCTGGTCGAGACCGAACTCGACTGGCACATCATGCCCCTGCGCAGCACGGGCGGTGACAAGGCGCGTACCGACCCGGGCGGGCCGGGCCTGCTGCCCTTCGCCGACACCTCCCACACCGAACTCGCCCCGTATCTCCACGCGGTGATGCGGTCGATCCCGTCGCCGCTGCGCTCCGTCCGTCTGATGGCGCTGGGACCGGACACATACGGCCCTGACCACTTCGACAACAAGTACGCGCTCACCTGGGGCATCGCCAGACTGCACATACCGGTGATCACCCTGCCGGAGGCGAAGCTGTTCTTCGGGGAGACGCCGTACGTGTGGGAAGCGGGCTCCCTCTGGTTCGGCAACTTCGCCCGCACCCACCGGATCGAGAACAGCGGTGACTCCCACCGCGTGCACTTCGTGCTGGATGTGCAGGTGACCGAGGCGCTGTTCGACCTGTTCCCGGCGGAGGTCCGGGCCGGGCTGCCGTTCGACAGGATCATGGTCAACCGCGACGAGAGGCCGCTGCGGCCATCGCCCCGGCACCAGGTCGCCTTCGAGGTGCCGAAGTCCTTCACGGACTGGGAGGAGGCCGACGGCGAGTTCCTCACCGACCAGCCGAGGGTGCCGGCCGAGATCAGGACGCAGGGGGACGGCCTGGTGCTGTCCTACGACGGCGCTCCCTACGCGGGTCTGGTCCACGTCGGGGACGACGAGTTCCGCTTCCAGGGCTGGACCGACGAGCGCACCATCCAGGTCGTCGACGACGGTGGACTGCCGCGGGCCGTGCTGCGCACCAGGACCGGCAAGCAGGTCCGGGAACTGTCGGTGCCGACGACGCCCCAGGGCGCGTGACCCGCCGAGGTGGAGGCCGACATGAGCATGACCGTAAAGCGGAGCCGGACCGCCGGCTTCGGCACACCGACCGAGGGGCTGGGCACGAAGGAGTGGGACCGGCTGGCGGGCGATCACCTCTACGCCAGCAGCGGGTGGCTGGACTTCTGCGTCCGTGATCCCGGCGGACGCACCCTGACGGGCAACGTACATGCCCGGCTGCCCGGCGGTACCGCGGCCGTTCCCGTGACCGCGGTCTGGGAGGAGAACAACGGGTTCTACCAGTGGAGCCGGCTGCTGGCCGAGGCCGGCCTTCCCGCGGCGGCCCCGCAGGGCCTTCTCGTCGGCCCGCGCCGTGGCTACCAGACGAATCTCCTGATCAGCGAGGGGCTGGACCGTGCCGAAGCGGCATCGGCCCTGCTCGACGAACTCGCCGACCTGCGCGTCCGGGCCGTGGCGGACCGGATGTTCGACTACGACCGCGCCGGACAACTGCCCTGCCGCGCCATGTTCTTGAACAGCACTGACGTCCGGGCCCTGCGCGCCGCCGGGGTCAGGGCCGAACCCGTCCTGTGTGCCGCCGACGCGTGGATCCGCACCGAGGGCGAGGACTGGCACGGCTGGATGCGCACGCTGCCGTCCAAGCGCCGCGGCGAGCTGATCCGGCGGGATCAGCGGCGCTTCGACTCCGCGGGGTACCACTTCACCGAGCTGCCGCTGTCGGAGTGCTACGAAGAGGCCGCTCTGATGTCGCAGGGCACACAGGCCCGCTACGGGCAGCCCGCCGATGTCGCGGTACTCGCCGAGTCGCTGCGCGTCCAGGCCGAGACGATGGGCGACGCGGCACGCGTGCTGATGTGCGGCCGGGCGGACGAGCCCCCCGTCGGATTCCTGCTGTTCTACCGGTGGGGCGACGCGACCTTCCTCAAGGGCGCCGGCTTCCACTACGACCGGCTGGTCGACGTCGCCGAGTACTTCAACCTCGTCTACTACGAGCCGGTCCGCGACGCGCTGCGCCACGGCCGGCGCTGGATGCACGCGGGTATCGCGTCCACCGACACCAAGGCCATGCGCGGCGCCGAGGTCCGCCCCCTGTGGATGCTCGACGTGTTCGGCGACGCCACCGGCAACGACACGATCCGCGCCTACAACGCCGCGCGGTTGAGGGAGCTCACCGAGTCCTCGACCGCGGTGGCCAAGGCAGTCGTCGACGACGAGTGGCTGGAGTTCTGTTGACGTCCCGCCTGCTGCTCAACGGGGATTTCGGACGCTTCTGGCTGAGCCAGGTACTGACCGGCGTCGCCTCGAAGAGCATGACGATGGTGTTCCCCCTGCTGGCGACGGTCTCGTTCGCGGCAACCCCCTTCGAAGTGGGTGTGGTCGCCGCGGCCCAGTACGTTCCGGTGCTGGTGGTCACCCTGTTCATCGGTGTGTGGCTTGACCGGCGGCCACGGCGGCCCACGCTGCTGTTCACCGACGTGGCGGGCGGCCTCGCGCTGCTCGTCGTCCCGGTTCTCAGCGGGCTCGACGCATTCCATCTCGGCGTGCTGTACGCGGTCGCGTTCGGGTTCGGCTCGCTCGTCGCCATCGCCGAGGTCTGTGCGCAGGCATACCTGCCGAGCCTGGTCCGCGGATCGGAGATGGTCGCCGCGGTCGGGCGGCTCGAAGCGGTGTTCACGCTGGTCGTGGTCGCCGCGCCGGGACTCGGCGGGCTGCTCATGAACTGGCTGGGCGGCTCCGGAGCGGTGCTGACGGGCGCGGTCTGCTATCTGCTCGCCGCGCTCGTCCTGTGCAGCGTGACCCGCCGCGAGCCCCCGGTCCTCGCACCGGTCACCCCCACACGCGTAGGGAGCGAGATCGCGGTGGGAGCCCGTTTCCTGCTGTCCGTACCCGTGCTGCGCACGCTGATCGGCCAGGCCGCGCTGTTCAACTTCTTCGAGCAGGCGATGCTGACCCTGTACACCGTCTACGCGGCTTCCGTCGTCGGTGTCACACCTGCTCTGCTGGGTCTGACCGTGACGCTCGGCGCCCTAGGTTCCATGCTGGGTGCGGTCGCCGCCGAACAGGCCGAACGCAGGTGGGGACTGAAACGGGTCGTCGTGACGAGCATGGCCATCGCCTCGTTCGCGCCGGTGCTGATCCCGCTCGCCACGGAACCCACCGCGTTCACCGTGGCGATCTGGTCCGTGTCCTTCGTTCTCTACGGATTCGGCCTGACCGTCTACAACGTCTTCAGCACCTCGACCCGCCAGCGGCTCACCCCGGACCGGTTGCGCGGACGCGTGGCGGCGACCACCCGCCTCGTCGCGTACGGGCCGCTCAGTGCCGGCACGCTGCTCGGGGGCGGCCTCGGGTCGCTGTTCGGGGCGCGCAGCGGGCTGTGGATATCGGTTTCCCTGCTGGCGGCGGCTTTCCTGCACTTCGCCGTGGCGATGCGACGCACCCGGATTCCGGACCTGCGCTCCGAGCCGGAGCAGGCGCAGGAGCCGGCGCGGTGAGGTCCGGGGCCCCTCCGGCCCCGGAGCCTCACCGGCCGCTCTCAGCCGCCCCGGTGAGGCGGCTCGGTCTGCCAGAACCACGGCTCGTCGAACGCCGGCTTCAGGTCGTCGAACCACACCGCGTGTTCGTCATGCTTGGCGAAGAACGGCCGCCCCACCCAGCGCGGATCGCGGGCCTGCAGGAAGCGGCAGCAGAACACGTCCTGGCCGGCGACGCGGGCGGTACCGTCGACCACCACCTTTCCGGGCGAGGCGGACATGACCGGTCCGCGTGCCGTGCGCTCCAGGCCCGAGACCGACGCGAGCGCGTCCCGGTAGATGGACACGGCCCGGTGCAGTGGGAGCTCGAAGTACTGGCTGGCACCGGTGTCACGCTCCACGAACATGTAGTACGGCGCCACACCGAGACGCGTCATCGACCGCCACATGCCGGCCCAGACGGCCGGGTCGTCATTCACATGGCGCACGAGAGGCGCCTGCGCACGGATGACGGCGCCGGTGTCCCTGATCCGCCGTACGGCCTCCTGGCAGGCGGCTGTCTCCAACTCACGGACGTGGGAGAAGTGCGCCATCACGGCCACATGCCGGCCCGCCGCCGTCGCCTCTTCCAGGAGCCGCAGCAGGTCGGTCGCGTCGGCGTCGGTGGTGAAGCGGTAAGGCCAGTAGGACAGGGCCTTCGTACCGATACGGATGTTGCGGATGTGTGCGAAGCGGGGCTCGAGCAGCGGCGCGAGATAGGCCCGGAGCCGATCGGTGGACATGATCATCGGGTCTCCGCCGGTGAACAGCACATCCGAGACCTCGTGATGGCCCGCGAGGTACTGAAGGGCCCTCTCCGGCCCCGAGACGGCCTGCTTCAGCTCCGCCACGCCAATGAACTGGGCCCAGCGGAAGCAGTACCCGCAGTAGGCGTGGCAGGTCTGGCCCTGTCCGGGGAAGACCAGCACCGTCTCCCGGTACTTGTGCTGCAGACCGACGAGTGACTCCGTCCCGTCCTGGGGGACGTTGGCCTGCAACTGATCGCCCGGATGGGGGTTGAGCAGCAGACGGGCTCTTCTGACCGCCTCGCGCAGTTCGTCGCGGGGTGCCTTCCGGTCGATCAGTCCGGCGACCTCGTCGAAGACCGCTTCGGGCAGCATGCCGCGGTCGGGAAAGGTCAGCCGGTAGATCGGGTCGTGGGGCGCCCTGTCCCAGTCGATGAGCTCGTCGAGCACGTAGTTGTTGACCTTGAACGGCAGGATCGAGCTCACCACTTCGATGTCCCGGCGGACGGTGGGATCCATCCGCCGCACCTGAGGCAGGCGGGCCAGCCGCGCCCCGGGCACGGCGCGCATCTTCATCGGGCGGGCGGAGGTGGACGGCCCCATCACGAATGCTCCTTCGTCCGGCCGGTACGGGAGAGCCCGGTGGCCGAGGCGACGGCCCGGGACAGCGCGCCGACCGCCTGGTCGACCTGGGCCTCGTTCACCACCAGCGCGGGCAGCAGCCGCAGGACGTTTCTCAGTGGTCCGCCGATCTGGAGCAGCAAACCCTCCTCGATCGCCTCCTGCTGGACACGGAGCGCCATCGCCGCGTCCGGCCGGCCCTCCGAGGCGGTGAACTCCCAGCCGAGCATCAGACCGAGCCCACGGACTTCCCCCGTGACGGAGTGGTCCTCGGCGATCCGCTTCAGCCCTTCGGCCAGCCGCGCCCCCTGGAGCGCGGCGTTGGCCACCAGCCCCTCCTCCGCGATGACGTCGAGTGTGGCCAGTGCGGCGGCGCACGCCACCGCGTTCCCGCCGTAGGTCCCACCCTGGGAGCCCGCGGGGGCCGTGGCCATCAGCTTCTCCGGGGCGGCCATGACCGACAGGGGCAGACCACTGGTCAATCCCTTCGCGGCCACCAGGATGTCGGGCTCGACACCGGAGTGCTGGTGCCCCCAGAAGCGCCCGGTCCGTCCGAATCCGGTCTGGACCTCGTCCATCACCAGAAGAAATCCGTGGTGGTCGGCACGTTCGCGCAGACCCTGCACGAAGGTGGCGGGGGCGGGAATGAACCCGCCCTCACCCAGCACCGGCTCCACGACGAGGGCCGCGGTGTCCTCGGGGGCGGTCACGGTGGCCAGCAGGAAGTCGAGCTCCCGCAGTGCGAACCGGGTGGCCTCCTCCTCGCTCCAGCCGTACCGGTAGGCGGAGGGGAACGGCGCGATGTGCACGCCGGCCATCAGCGGCGCGTACCCGGTACGGAAGCGTGGGCTCGATGTGGTCATCGAAGCGGCGCCCACGGTCCGGCCGTGGAAGCCGCCGTGGAAGACGATGACGTTGGGGCGCCTCGTGGCCTGCCGGACCAGGCGCAGTGCGGCCTCCATGGCCTCGCTGCCGGAGTTGGCGAAGAACAGGGACTCAAGTTCGGCCGGGAGCATCTGCCCCAGGCGGTCGCAGAGGTCGAGCAGGGGCCGGTGCCGCACGGTCACGTACTGACCGTGGATCAGCCGGCCGGCCTGGCCCGCGATGGCGCTGACCACTCTCGGATGGCAGTGGCCGGTGCTGGTGACCCCGATTCCGGCGGTGAAGTCCAGGTACCGCTGCCCGTCCTCCCCGTACACGTCGAGGCCGCGGGCATGGCTGACAGTGACCGGAGTCGCTGGTTTCAGTACGGGCGATAAGCGTGCCATGGGTTGTCCCTTCCAGTGGTTGCACCCCTGAGGCGCTGCGCCGACCCGACGAAGGTAGCCAGGCCCGGGAAAAAAGACAACCGGACAGTCGGTTTATTGCTCGCGAGGCGACTGGGGAAGATTGACTCTCTTTTCTCCCTTTTGCACCCATCTTTTAGCGGAGGAGCGCCGCTCCGCCCCAGAACCTGGGACCTTGACAAAACCAGACGGTCGGTTTTTGATGCTTCGGTCGGCCGTCCCGCCCACGCGTGGCACGGCATCAGGCGCCACCAGTTATTGATCACCTGCCGTCAGGGCAGGGGAATCCGAGGAGACCGATGACTGCGCCGCTCTTCGAACTGACCGACCCAGAACGCTCCGCCCTGCGGCGGCAGGCGGAAGAGACCGTGCACCAAGGCCCGCAGTCCGTCGCTGCGAACGCCCTGCCCGTACGGATGCAAGACGCGATACGGAGCTTCGGCCGGGACTCCGGCAAGACCGGCTACCTGCTGCTGCGCGGTCTCGAGATCGGCCCGCTGCCCCCCACCCACACCGACGGTGAACCAGCGGCCCTGCCGGACCACGCCACGGCAGGCCTCGGCATGCTCATCGCCGAAACGCTCGGCACAATGATCGGCTACGCCGACGAGAAGAGCGGCGACCTGGTCCACAACGTACAGCCGCTGCCCGGCGAAGAGACGCGCGTCGAGGGCTCCGGAGCCGTGGCCTTCGACTTCCACATCGAGAACGTCCATCACGCGCTGCGCCCGGACTTCATCGGCCTGATCTGCCTGCGCCAGGACCACGACCGCATCGCCTCGACCCGCATCGCCTCGTGCCGCGAAGCGCTGGAACTGCTCAAACCCGAGACGGTCCGGACCCTGCGCCAGTGCCAGTTCTACAGCAACTACCCCGGTTCCTTCACCAGGGACACCACCGTGGAACCCGCTCCATCGGGCCCGCACCCCGTCCTGTTCGGCAGCGTCGGCAAACCGTTCATCCGCTACAACTCCCACAACACCACCTCGCTGAACAAGGCGGGCCGCGCCGCTCTGCGCGAGCTCGCCGAGGCACTGGAGCACGTCTGCCACGAGGTGATCCTCCAGCCAGGAGACTGCGCGATCCTGGACAACAACGTCGCCACGCACGGCCGGTCGGCATTCACGCCTCGCTACGACGGACAGGACCGGTGGCTGCGGCGCTTCTACGCGATCGAGTCCATCCCGCGCTCCGTGCGTCAGATGATGGACGGCTCGCGGGTCATCCCGCCGATCCCTGACATCGAAGGCCTCTGGTGAAAGGCCGGGACAAGCACGTGAGGGACCTCGACGCGCTCCTCTCGCTCGACGAGTTCGAGCAGCACTGGATGGCGCACGCGGCCCGGCCCGTCGCACAGTACGTGGCCGGGGGAGCGGGCTTTGACGGGGTGGTCGCCACCAACACAGCCGCGTTCGACGATGTATGGCTGCGCCCGCGCGGGCTGCATGACGGCCCCGCCGATCTCGACACGTCGGTCACCGTGCTGGGCCACACGCTCTCCATGCCGCTGATGCTGGCGCCCACGAGCCCGCAGCGACTGGTGCATCCGGACGCCGAACTGGCCACCGCGCGAGCCGCGGCCCGGCACGGCCTGCTCTCGATCGTCAGCACCGACTCGCACTTCCCCTACTCCGAGATCGCGAAGTCGGCACCGGAGCGCACGTGGTTCCAACTCTTCCCCTACCACTCCCGCGCCGTCGTCGACGCCACCGTGGCATATGCCGAGGAGTGCGGTGCCTCGGCGCTCGTCGTCACGGTCGACGCGTCCTTCGCGGCACGGCGGCTGAGCACGGTGCGGGCGGGATACCGGCTGCCTCCCGGCGTCGACTACGGAACGCTCCGCGCCCTGGGGATTCTGCGAGGTGAACCGCCGGCCGGCGGACGGCACGAGAAGATCCCCGTCACCTGGAACGACCTCGAACGCATCCGTTCCCGGACCTCGCTGCCGCTCCTGGTCAAGGGCGTGCTGCGGCCCGCCGACGCCCGGCGCTGCGTCGATCTGGGCGTGAACGCGTCCATCGTCTCCAACCACGGCGGCCGCCAGCTCGAAGGCGTCCTGCCGGCGCTCTTCGCCCTCCGTTCGGTCGTCGCGGCGGTGCCACGCGGCCACCCGGTGCTCTTCGACGGCGGGATCCGCTCCGGCGTCGACCTGGCCAAAGCCATCGCGCTCGGGGCCCGAGCGGTGTGCATCGGCAGGCCCTACCTGTGGGGGCTCGGTCTCGGCGGCCAGCACGGCGTGGAGCGCGTACTTGACCTGTTGCGCACCGAGTTCAGCGACGCCCTGCTCCAGATGGGCATCACCACGGTCGCGGAGCTGGACGACACATTCGTCACCAGGTCGTGCCGCCACGCGCGCTGCTGATGCCTGGCCACGCGCCCGCGAGCGCACCAGAGGACCCTACGAGGACGAGGAAGCAGCCGTACGGTGGCTACCCTGAAACAGCGTGGTGGCGAAGCGCCGCCGTGTGCCCCCGCCCGTGGCAGCCGACGGACCGGCAGCCTCCTGCCAGGACTCGGCCTGGCCGTCGGAGCCGCCGTCGCCATGGGCGGAGCGGCCCCGGCACTGAAAGCCCTGGGAACGACGGAACTCACGGCCGTTCAGATCATCCAGGCCCGGGCGCTGGTGGGAGCCGCGCTGCTGATGCTCCTCGCCGCGACCGTGCACCGCGGGCACCTGCGCGTACGGGCGCGCGACGCGTGGCTGGTCCTGCTGTACGGCGCCGTCAGCCTCGCTCTCAACCAGGTCGCCTTCACGATGTCCCTGGCCCGGCTCCCGGTAGGCGTGGCCCTGTTGGTGGAGTACCTGTCCCCGCTGCTGGTCGCTCTGTGGGTCCGGCTCGTCCAGCGAAAGCAGGTCTCCGGACTGGTGTGGGCGGGGATCGCACTCACCCTCCTCGGCCTGTCCCTCACCGGCAGGGTGTGGTCCGGGGGCGGACTCGACGGGCCCGGACTGGGACTGGCGCTGCTGGCCGCGCTGACCCTGGCGGGCCGCTTCCTGCTCGCCGAGCGGGGACTGCGCAGTTACGAGCCGCTCGTCATGTCGGCCTGGGGCGCCACGGTGGGCGCCGCGACGCTGACACTCGTCAACCTGGTGGAACCCTTCCCCCTCGACGCGCTCGGGCGCGACACCGTGCTCAACGGCTGGACCGTCCCGGTCTGGGTCCTGCTGCTCTGGGTGGGTGTGGTCGGCATGGCCGGTGGCCTGGCACTCGGGGCCGCCGCCCAGCGTCGGCTCCCGCCCACCTCCGCCAGCCTCATGCTGACCCTTGAGGTGGTGGCGGGAGCCGGACTGGCCTACCTGGTCCTGGGAGAAGTGCTGTCCGCGGAACAACTGGCCGGATCAAGCATGATGCTCGCGGGAATCGTGCTGGCGCAGCTCGCCGTCCTGAGGCGTCGTCCGCCACCCGGGAGCCGGTGAGCCGACGGCCGGCCCGAACCCGTCCCGGGCCGGCCGTCACTTCGCACTACCCGGTGGGCAGACCGGTCACCTCGAACACGGGGTGGTCCGCGGCGATACGCTCGAAATGGCTGACCGGCGCTTCGGGGTCCACCGGTATGTGCGGCCGCGCGCCAGGAGCTGCCTGGAGGTACTTCTTCAGGATCGGGGGACGGCTCTCCACCGCAATCTCACAGAGCCGGACATCGAAGGTCCGGCCTCGTCTGATCGCGGCCCGCCCGTCAGCGGCACGCACATTGCGGACCCAGTTCGCGTGCGCCCCCAGCATGGAGACCACGTACCACTTGTCCCCTGAGGACACCATCATGACCGGGAAGGCGATCGTCTTGCCGCTCGACCGTCCGCGTACGCACAGCGTGACACCGCCCGTGCGCCCATGTGCGGCGGCGTACTTCCGCCGCCAGTAGCGATTGAGCAGGCGAACCACGGGACCGGGCCGGTCACCGCGGTATATCCACCGCTTCAACCCGTACAGAAACTGCAAGTTCGCTCCATTGCGGAGTACCGGACACCCACACAGCAGGCCTGCACCACGTGCTTCTGCCCGCCGTCGCCCTCGGGGGATGTGGGGCGACGACGGGCGTTCGGTGTGCCCCGAGGGTTCGTGACCCTGCCTGTGCGGCTCACGAGCACGAGTATGCTCCTCCACTCTTGAGAATCACTCGTGAGCCGGTGGAGAACCGGGACCCGCGCCGGTGCGCACGGCGAGGGCGGTCTCTTTCGCACCTACACTCGGCGGTAGCCCTTCGTACCCAAGCGAGGGGCACCGCTCGGCGAGTTGACGGGAAGGCACAGTGCAGCGCATCGGGATCATCGGTGTCGGTGAGATCGGCCGGGCCCTCGTGGATGGCCTGTGCGACGGCGTCGAGGAGCCGCCGGAGATCTGCCTCTCACCACGAGGCGCCCGTACGGCAGCCGAACTGGCCCAGCGCTATCCGGGCCATGTGCGGGTGTGCGCCGACAACCAGGACGTGGTGGACCGGTCCGAGTTGGTGATCCTCGCCGTCCGCCCCCACGACCGGGCCGAGGCCCTCGCCGGGCTCCGTGTCGGCGGTGGCAGGGTCGTGGTCAGCGTCCTGACCGGCGTCGCCATCAGCGAGCTGCGCCGCACGTTGGGCACGGACTCTCCTGTGGTGCGAGCGATCCCGCTCCCCTCCGCACGCGAACGCCGCTCCGTGACCGTGACCTGCCCCTCCCACCCGGCCGTGGACGACCTCTTCGACGGCCTCGGAGGATCCCTCCCCGTCACGGACGAGGCGACCCTCAACACTTTCCAGGTACTGACGGGCACGCTGACCACCCATTACCGTTACCTGGCCACGCTCGCCGACTGGGCCGCCAGGCAGGGTATTCCCGCTGAAGGCGCAGACCGCTACCTCCGCGGCCTCTTCCAGGGCGTCGGCCGGGCACTGGGCGACGACACGCGCTCGCTGCAGCAGCTGGCGGGCGACCACGAGACGCCCAGGGGACTCAATGAGCGCCTTCGCACCACCTGGTTCGACCCGGCCAATGCCGAGGCCCTGACCAAGGCGCTCGACGCGCTCCTCGCCGACCTCGAGTAGCCACGAGCCTGTCGTAGCAGAACCTCCCGGTCGGCACCCCGCCTCCCACGTGGAGAGCGTGGACGTGGCCTTCGAAGAACGCCTCCTGGCCTGCCGGGGCGAAGATCCGGTGGACGGCCTTGCCCGAGTAGGACAGCCGGGCTCATTAGCATTGGCCAGCCGGACAGCTCAACGACCGGCCTGGCGACCTGCGGATGCGCGGTCACCTCGTACAAGCCGAGAATGCCGTCGATCATGACCACCAGGGGCCCCTGCTGGTCAGTGAGAGGACTGACTGCATCGGGAGCTCGCAGGGGCTGGGCGGGTGTGCATCAGCTGGTCATGCTGTGGATGAGGGTGTAGCCGACGTAGAGGCCGTACACGGCGAGAGCGGCGCCGAGCAGCCGTGTCCATGCGGGCAGGGCGTGGCGTCGGTGGGTGTGCCACATGCGCCGCAGTCGTACGACGGTTGAGGCGGCGCCGAGCGCGGCGAGGGCCGCGAAGAGCCAGAACAGCACGGGCCGGTCGTCGGCCGGCGCTCTGTGTAGCCCGGCGTTGGCGACGACGAGCAGCAGGTAGGGGGCGATGTACTGAGCGGGGCTGAAGTCCCGGACGTGCTCGGGGGCGCTGGATTCGACCATGGGGGGATACCTCCGCGGTGCGGTGTGCCGGTACGGGGTGCGCCCCACGGCGGTGGGACGGCCGTGGGGCGCATGTGCGTGATCAAGCCCCTGCGGGGGGCTTCACGGCATCGGGCGGGTCACAGGATGATGTCGATGAGCCAGTCGATGACGTTGCTGACGGAGATCGAGCCGCCCACGGTGAGGGTCTTCTTCACCCAGCCGGGAAGGGAGTTCCACTTCCCCTTGAAGTAGCTCTTGCCGTGCTTGGCCCAGTCGGACATCTTGTCGCGCCACTGCTTGGGCAGCGCCTTGTAGGCCTTCTTCAGGGCCTTCTTCTTCAGCCCGTCCAGCCAGCCGCTGGCGCTGCGGTCACCGGTGGATTCGGTGACCTGTGCCTTGGTGAGGCCTTCTTCGCTCAGGAGCTCCTGGCCCTCGGCGGAGTCGAGGTAGGCGAGGAACGACGCGTCCGAGCCGAGTTCGAACTCGGGCTCGAAGTCCGTGGTGATCGAGGCGGCGGGAGCCGCCTCGCGGGGTGTGGCGGCCTGGGCCGCTGTGGTGCCAGTGACACCGAGCGTGAGAGCGGTCAGTGCGGTGATCGCACCCATGCGGATGTGCCGACGATTCACTATCGTGGTCCTTTGGATAACCGGTGCGGGCATTGCCTCCCTGATGCACTGATGGCCTGGAAACCGTGTGCGTCAAGATTGGCGGTGCCCGCACCCCCGTGCCTTGGTGCCGGGGGCGGGTCAAACCGTAGATCTTCATTGATCTTCAGATCTACAGGCTTGTTGGGTACATGTCCTGAAATGTTCGCTATAGCAGGCCTGGCATTCAGGGCTTGATTGCCCATACCGGGCGGCCATTAGGGACGATTCACATCGACCGGCGTGAAGGAACGGAAAAGCGGACTGTCCGCTACCGCTACCCCGAAACCTCAGATTCCCCTCAACTGGCCAGAAGGCATGACTAAGCACTCCCGTCGGCAACAGCGTGCGGGAGCCCGAAAGCGTCACACCGAGCAGTTCCTCGGCCGGGGAACGGGAGAGCCGTGAGCGGGCTGGCTCATGGCGGGTGAACAAGGAAGGCGAGGGCACCGGGACCCTCAAGCCGTACATCCTGAGGCTGACCAACCGCTCATGCTGCGGTCGGAGATCTGTGCCGGGCCCCGCTGCAATGCTGTTGATCATGACAACTGCGTTCCCGCGCCGCTCCGGCGTCCCCTATCACCGCATGGCTCACTGCACCGACCGTCACCGCTGGTGGCGGCCCTTGCTGGGAGCCCTGCTGCTCCTCGGCCTCTGGCTCGTGCTCTTCCTCCTCCTGTACACCGTCGCCTACGGCCTCGGAGCCGCAGCCGGACGTCGGCAATTACCCGACGGCAGCGTCGACTTAGGGCCTCTGCGCAACACGGCACTGGATCTGACGTCCATCGCGATCGCCCTGCCGCTGGTCTTCCTGGTCGTACGGTGGACAGGGCGCCGACCGGCCGGCACGGTGTCCTCGGTCACCGGGCGGCTGCGATGGCGGTGGCTGGCCCGATGCCTGCTGGCCGCGGTGCCTGCCGTGCTCCTGCTGACGGCAATCACCCTCGTCCTGCCCGACGGCGCAACCGGCTCGAAGGACTCCGGCCCGTGGGCGGGCTGGCAGTCCTTCCTCACCTCGCTGGCCGTGCTGGCCTGCTTCGTCCCCCTTCAGGCCGCGGCCGAGGAGTACCTCTTCCGAGGCTGGCTGGCCCAGACAGCCGGCGCCTACCTGCGCTCTCCCTGGCTGGCGGTAGTGCCCCAGGCCGTGCTTTTCGCCGCCGCCCACGGCTGGGGCACTACCTGGGGCTTCACCGACCTGCTGCTGTTCGGCCTCACCGCGGGATGGCTGACCCTGCGCACCGGCGGCCTGGAGGCTGCCATCGCCCTGCACGCCTTGAACAACATGCTGGCCTTCGGCCTGTCCGCCGCAGTAGTCAACGGACTCTCCTCGGAAGACACCGCGGCCGACGCCTCCTGGCTCCTCGCCGCCGCCGACATCGCGACCACGCTGCTCTATGCCGCGATCGTGCTGCGGCTGGCACACCGTCATGCGCCGCAGACCTCTCGGCTCCCGTGATCACATCAGCCAGCTAACCTGCCGTGCGCCGTCAAGGGCGGCGTTCCCGGCCGCGCTTGTCTTTTCGAAAGTCGGCCGCACGGAGGTGCAGCAGGTGCTCGATCTGGCGCGTTGTCCCGGCTTGAGAACGCCTGCTGTGCCTCTCAGGCAATGGCGGGACCGCCCAAATCAGTTGCCCGACGGCATGGTGGGTGGCGCATCCGCTGAGGATGCGCCACCTGGTGGGCGCCGCGCTGGAGTGATCCGGCGGGAACCTGCCGGGCCGCTGATGTGTCGTGATGCACGTGAACGAACTACTCAACACGGCGATTGGTGCTGGCAGTGCCGTCGTGCTGGTGTTCATCGGTGCATGGGAGAACGGGCGGTGGACCCGAAAGACGGAAGCCCTGAAGGATGCCGCGGCGGACCGCTCGGCTCTCGAGATGCAGGCTGGCGCTTACGCCAGGGTTGATGGAGGAGGAGCGATGGCCATCCTGGCGGCCTCAGGGGGAGTTGCCGAGGCCGTTGATGATTGGAGCCGGGACAGCGCGATATCCGAGGCGGCGCTCGCTGCCCCCCTGGGCCGACTCGGGACTGCCGTGGCGCCCCTCCTCAGGCATCAGGAGCCTGGCCTGGCAGAAACAGCGGAAGGGGTTCTGACTGCGGCAGTGGAGCACCACGGCGACGATGACCGGACGGAGAGGGCGCTCACGGCCTTCCACACTGCGCTGCGCGCTGCCCTTGCGCCACCCGCCCCCGCGCGCCCCTGGTGGGCCCTGCGGCGCCGCAGGCGCGCGCTGAGCGAGTAGCCCCCGGAGTTGCGCCCGGTGCTAATCCTGCTGGCTCGTTCTGTGCCCGGCGGGGCTCATCCCCTCGACCGCATCCGCGTTTAGCCAGCTTGCCCGCCTCAGCATCTCCCTCACGGCGTGGGTGGATAAGCCAGCAGGATCGTCACCAGTCGCAAACGATGGTGACCAGTCCTCTGACCTGGAGGGTCTGGGCAGTTCTGCCGTTTTGGTCGCCTCGCCGAGCGCGAGACGGCCGCCCTTCGGTCCGGGGACGTAGTTGTCGATGGTGTCGATGGTGTCGCGGGAGACGCTGAGGAGTCGCGCACTGCCGTTTGCCGATCTTGCTCATCAACCGGTCCGATAGATCAACAGTCACCTTCCCCCCGCCAGTGGGCGAGCTCATGCCGGGCGGCCAGGGTGTCGGGGTGGTCCTGGCCCAGTACCCGCATCAGGTCGGCCAGCAGATGCTCCAACGCGGCGGCGGCACCGGCCGCATCCCCCGCCTCCCCCCGCCAGCGGGCGAGGTTGCTGCGGGAGGCCAGAGTGTGGGGGTGGTCCGGGCCCAGTACCCGCA